>NZ_CP122539.1:985000-1285000 GCF_029853675.1 Tenacibaculum tangerinum
CGTGGTAATACATCTTCAATGTATTGGGTTGCCCCATTCGGAAATCTACGGATCAATAGGTATGTGCCCCTCACCGTAGCTTATCGCAGCTTATCACGTCCTTCTTCGCCTCTGAAAGCCTAGGCATCCTCCATACGCCCTTATTTAGCTTATTGTACTTTTTGCTGTAGTATCTCTACTACAACGAGCTCTTTTATATATTTAAAAATTTAAAAATTGAACTATTCAATAATTAAAATCTTAAATCTTGATTCTTATAAAAAATATCTTGTTAGATTATTAATCTAACGCTCTATCTTGATTCTTTACGATATCATTTTACCAATATGTCAATGAACGTGGCGAATCGCCACTGATAAGTATTATCAGCGCAATTCGTGCAGTACTCTGAAACAATGTATATTGTCTCGAGGCACTGCCTCGTGGAGAATATCGGAGTCGAACCGATGACCTCTTGCGTGCAAGGCAAGCGCTCTAGCCAGCTGAGCTAATCCCCCATTTGAAATTCAGAATTATGAATTCAGAATTACGAATTTAGAATTCCCTAGCTCCTAGAATTTCCTTTCTTAACTAAATATCTTAATCTATCTCTCAATCTTTGAATTTTTAAATCCTTTAATATTTCAATGTTTGAATTCTTAAATCTTTAAATCCTTCAATAAATTGTAGTCTCGGGCAGACTCCCCTCGGCTACGCTCGGGATAAACTTCTCGTCTGTCTCGACTATTAAGTAGTCTCGGGCAGACTCGAACTGCCGACCTCTACATTATCAGTGTAGCGCTCTAACCAGCTGAGCTACGAGACTTTTTTTAGCCTTTAGCTTGTAATTCTCAGATATTAGTACCAATACTAACAACCAAAAACTATCAACTAACAACTAACTTAAGATCTTAGTCTATTTCTTTAAAATTAACAGCAAAAGAGTAAAATGTACCTCTATTGTAACTCACCATCTTTCTCTAGAAAGGAGGTGTTCCAGCCGCACCTTCCGGTACGGCTACCTTGTTACGACTTAGCCCTAGTTACCAGTTTTACCCTAGGCAGCTCCTCTCGGTAACCGACTTCAGGCACCCCCAGCTTCCATGGCTTGACGGGCGGTGTGTACAAGGCCCGGGAACGTATTCACCGGATCATGGCTGATATCCGATTACTAGCGATTCCAGCTTCACGGAGTCGAGTTGCAGACTCCGATCCGAACTGTGATATGGTTTATAGATTCGCTCCTATTCGCATAGTGGCTGCTCATTGTCCATACCATTGTAGCACGTGTGTAGCCCAGGACGTAAGGGCCGTGATGATTTGACGTCATCCCCACCTTCCTCGCGGTTTGCACCGGCAGTCTCGCTAGAGTCCTCAGCTTTACCTGCTAGCAACTAACGATAAGGGTTGCGCTCGTTATAGGACTTAACCTGACACCTCACGGCACGAGCTGACGACAACCATGCAGCACCTTGTAAAGTGTCCGAAGAAAAAGGTATCTCTACCCCTGTCACTCTACATTTAAGCCCTGGTAAGGTTCCTCGCGTATCATCGAATTAAACCACATGCTCCACCGCTTGTGCGGGCCCCCGTCAATTCCTTTGAGTTTCAATCTTGCGATCGTACTCCCCAGGTGGGACACTTATCACTTTCGCTTAGTCACTGAGCCTAAACCCAACAACTAGTGTCCATCGTTTACGGCGTGGACTACCAGGGTATCTAATCCTGTTCGCTCCCCACGCTTTCGTCCATGAGCGTCAGTATATACGTAGTAGACTGCCTTCGCAATCGGTATTCTAAGTAATATCTATGCATTTCACCGCTACACTACTTATTCTATCTACTTCCGTATAACTCAAGTCAACCAGTATCAAAGGCAGTTCCATAGTTAAGCTATGGGATTTCACCTCTGACTTAATTGACCGCCTGCGGACCCTTTAAACCCAATGATTCCGGATAACGCTTGCACCCTCCGTATTACCGCGGCTGCTGGCACGGAGTTAGCCGGTGCTTATTCTTACGGTACCGTCAAATAACTACACGTAGCTACGTTTCTTCCCGTATAAAAGCAGTTTACAACCCATAGGGCAGTCTTCCTGCACGCGGCATGGCTGGTTCAGAGTTGCCTCCATTGACCAATATTCCTCACTGCTGCCTCCCGTAGGAGTCTGGTCCGTGTCTCAGTACCAGTGTGGGGGATAATCCTCTCAGACCCCCTACCTATCGTTGCCATGGTAAGCCGTTACCTTACCATCTAGCTAATAGGACGCATAGTCATCTTGTACCGATAAATCTTTAATAAAAAAGTGATGCCACTTCTCTATACCATGGAGTATTAATCTTCATTTCTAAAGGCTATCCTCCTGTACAAGGCAGATTCTATACGCGTTACGCACCCGTTCGCCGGTCGCCATCTTCCCGAAAGAAATGCTGCCCCTCGACTTGCATGTGTTAAGCCTGCCGCTAGCGTTCATCCTGAGCCAGGATCAAACTCTTCATTGTATAATCTTTAATATTATAAATGTTAAGTTCCAAAAGAATTTACGAAAATCTAATCTCTTAAACTTTCTGTGGTAATTCTACTCTTTAATTACGCTGTCAATTTCAATATTTTTCAATGAACTTGGCTCGTCGCTAATAACAAACTTAAATTTGTATCTTTAACTAAACCTTTTGTAGAAATACTAGAATCGAACTAGTGGCATATCGCCTTCCAAAATTTCTCTATCTATATCGCTCCCTAAAAGCGGATGCAAATATATAAACTATTTTTATTCTGACAAAAACTTTTTTAAGTTTTTTTTCGTTTATACTACCGCACTATTTTAATGAACTCACTCCCTAAAAAAACAGGATTGCAAAGATACTTACTTTACAAACTACTATGCAAGAAAATGCTAAACTTTTTTTATCCTTTTTCTATACCCTATTTCTATGAACTCCCGCTAACTTCTATGCATACCGCTTTTCCGTTTGCGGGTGCAAATATAAGAACCCTTTTCCTTATCAACAATGAGTTTTTTTAACTTTTTTTAAACCTTTTTGTAACTGTTTATATATAAAGATGTTGGCTGTTGGTAGTTGGCTGTTAGCTGTTAGCTCTTGGCTATTCGTAATGAATAATGAGGTAATGAAATAATCAGGAAATGAGGAAATGTAGGAATGATTAATAATTATAACTATTTCTAACAACTGCTTACTGATAATTGTTCTCTGATTACCATCATGAGATAACTACGTCGCTATCACTCCTCGTTATAAGGGTTGGTTTGATTACTGAAAACTAGAAATTGCTCATCGATAATTATTAAATGAATTCTCGGCTCTTGGCTATTTGCAATGAGATAATGTAGCAATGTAGCAATGTAGCAATGTAGCAATGAATTAATAACTAATTGCTGATAACTGCTTACTTCTTGCCTTTCTTCTTTTGCATCTTTGCAAACATCTTTTTATACTCTGAAACGTCTATGTATCCTCGACTTTTTGAGACGATTGTTAAATAGTCTTTGTCTAATTTTGGTTCTTGGTATTCTAATTTCTCCTCTATGTATGCTCGCTGTAGAATATCTTCTATCAGGTAATCTTCGTTCTCAGTCTCTGGTTTGTACTCGGACTTTAGAGATAACTTAAACATATTGGCTGTGGTATTATACCAAAAAGCTTTCCATCCGCTTCTTAGTTCTTTTACATTGTCAAAAGCTGTTTTTCCTGTTTGTCGATGAATTAGCTTTAATAAAATCCTCCCTTCAGTTCTTGTTAATTTCTTTAAAGGGGCTGTTAGCTCTTCTTCTAAGTATTCTTGAATTCTTTTTATGTATTTTCTTTTTTTACTTTTTGATTCTATTCTAGCTAATCGTGAGTTAACACTGTCTACTCTTTTTGCTGCTAAAATTGCATAGGGGTATGCCTTAAATACTTTTTTACGAAGCCAGTAATAGTATAATATGTCTTTTTTTTCTTTAAACTTATGCTTGGGCAGTATCGTAACTTCATTTAGTCTTATCATCAAGCTATCTCCTTCTTTGACTAGAATGTATTCGTCATTGAAATTTGGCAACGTATCTTTTATCTGCGCACTTATTGTTCCGCTTATTACTAGTAGGTATATATATAATAGTGTTTTCATTTATTTTTTTATCAGCAAAAAGAATTCCAAATGTATCATTTCTCTTTAAAACCAAAAAACTCATGATTGATTTCATGAGTTTTTATTTATTTTTTAATCACTTATTATCCTGCCATAATTGAAGCTGCTATTTTCTTGTAGGTTCCGTTTTCTAATTTTTCTCGGATTGCTGAAAATGCTTCAATTGTTTCGTCTACATCTTGAATTGTATGACGTGCTGTTGGTATTAATCTTAATATTATTAATCCTTTTGGTATTACTGGGTAGACTACTATGGAACAAAAAACTCCGTGATTTTCTCGTAAATCGTTTACCATTGCCATTGCTTCTGGTATTTCTCCTTTAAGGTATACGGGTGTAATGCATGTTTGCGTGGTTCCTAAGTCAAAACCTGCGTTTCGCAAACCTGATTGTAAGGCATTGGTTATTTTCCAGAGGTTTTCTTTTAGCTCAGGCATGGTACGAATCATATCTAATCGTTTCAATGCTCCTTTTACCATTGGCATTGGTAGGGATTTTGCAAACATTTGTGATCGCATGTTATATTGTAGGTATTGTACTACATCTTTGTCTCCTGCAAAGAAAGCTCCTATTCCTGCCATTGATTTGGCGAATGTAGCAAAATATACGTCGATTTCGTCTTGTATCCCTTGTTCAAATCCTGTTCCTCTTCCTCCTTCTCCCAGGGTTCCAAATCCGTGTGCATCGTCTACCAACAAACGGAAGTTGTATTTTTCTTTTAAAGCAACAATTTCCGCTAAGCGTCCTTGCTCTCCTCTCATACCGAATACTCCTTCAGAAACTAACAAAATTCCTCCACCTGTTTTTTCTGCCATCTTGGTAGCACGCTTCAAGTTTTTCTCGCAACTTTCTATATCGTTATGACGGTATACAAAGCGTTTTCCTGAATGTAAACGAACTCCATCAATAATACATGCATGTGTATCCATGTCATATACTATAATATCGTCTTTTCCTACTAGGGCATCTATTGCTGATACCATTCCTTGGTATCCGAAGTTTACTAAATAGGCTGCTTCTTTTCCTACAAATTCAGCACATTCTTGTTCTAATTGTTCATGGTATGTTGTATGACCTGACATCATACGTGCTCCCATAGGATACGCCATTCCGTCAGTTGCCGCAGATTCTCCGTCTACTTTTAAAACTTCTGGATGGTTTGCTAATCCTAAATAATCGTTAATACTCCAAGTAATTACTTTTTTTCCATTGAAAGTCATACGGTTAGATATTGGTCCTTCTAACTTTGGAAACACATAATACCCCTCGGCTTTATCTGCCCATTTTCCTAAAGGTCCCTTATCTCCTTTGATTCTTTCAAATAAATCTCTACTCATTTTTACTTTTTGTTTTTATACGCTGCGAAAGTAACCTTTTTTGTGGGTATTTCAAAACAACTTTCTTACTGTTTATTCTAATTTAACACTAAGTTATTTACATGCATCATCGTACTATAACTTAATTGTATTGTGGTATATTGTTCTTAATTATAGATTTTTACAGTTGGCTTCGTTTTTGTGAATTCTTTGATAAATAAGTGTTGATTTTAGTTCTCTTTTACCTGTTATTCATTTAGGTAATATCGTTTTAAAAATTAGAAGTCGAAATGAACTACCATAAGACACAACTTTTGAACTTATAAAATAATGTCAATTCATTTTCTTTTTTTATATATTCTCTATTTGTTATTTTAGGGGTTCAGTTAGGATTGTATAAAATTATTTCTTAAAACAAAAGTTATGTTACGCTTGCGTTATGCCCCCAAAAACAGCTACTGTTGCTTCCTCTTTTATATTAAATTTTAAACTGTAATGTTACATACCAGTTTCTTGGGGCAGATGGTATAATACCTGGTCCTGGATACCCTGTTGCCCTACGTGTGAAGTATTTTTCATCTAACAAGTTATTGACCCCTGCTTCTAGTTTGAAAATTTTGTATTTGTAAGAAGTTGAGAAATCTAGCACTCTATAGGCGGGAATTTCTCCTATCGTTCCTTCTCTTACTCCTCCTATATCTGCTGCTGAATTGGTAGCATCGGTATATTGTTTTGATAAATATGAATATTGAAGACTAGACAAGAAGTTTTTGTATCCAAACCTTACTCCTGTTTTTAAGTTTATATTTGGTATGAATTCCACTTTATTTCCTTCTACACCTGATTTGTTTGATTTAGTGTACTCAGAATCTATAAAAGAAAAGTTATTAAAGATGTTAAAAGAGTAGTTTGTATTTTCTATTTTTAATATTTTAATCATGTTAAAATCAATTAAGCTTTCAACACCGTAAATAAAAGCATCTCCTATATTTGTTCTTAATCTATCTCCTTTATTTTGCCCATTAGATTCTAATACAATACCTATTCTGTCATTGTAAAACAACCCAAATCCACTAATGTCATAAGAAAAAAACTTTTTATACGCTCCCCTAATTCCAAAATCGGTAGTATAACCTTTTGAGTCTTTAATGTTTTCATCAACTATAAAAGTTGGACTTACTGTTCTTATATCAGAAAATGTAACGGAACGGTAGTTTTGAGATGCATTACCGTAAAACTCAATATTATCGGTAGGTTTATAACTTGCTCCTAAACCAAATAACGCAAAACTTCTTTCTTTAGTTCTATTATCTTCGAACTCATTATCATCATTGGGTAGCGGATTTCCAGCTGCATCATAATTTATGATTGTATAAATCCCTTCACTTTGAGTATTAATATACTCTAACCTAAAACCAGGTGTTACACTAAACTTATCAGAAAACTTAAAAATATTTTCACCAAAAACAGCTACATTTTCATTAGGTAATGTAAAGTTTGAACTTATATAATCATTGGTTGGTACAAAATTAAAGTCTGCATCAATACCTCTAGAACCAGCTCCTTGTCGAGATTTATTGTTCGCTTTGTAGTATTTTGTTCCTATTAAAAAGATATTCTCTTTATTGAACAAGTTGTACTCTGATAAAAATCTTGCTTCAACAGACCAGTTTTTAAAATTTCCTTTAATTAAGTCTCTAATTTCATATTCTCCAGTTCTTGGGTCTTGAATATCTAAATCACTTACTGGATTGGATTGTGAGTTTTTATAATTTCCTCTATACCCTACTGTGTTTCTTGATGCATCTAAACCAGAAAAGTTAACTGATAACTTACTTTTTTTAGAAAAATCATGTATCAGCTTAAAGTTATACAGTAACCAATTAACCTCAAACCAATTACGTGTTCTGTTACTTTGGAAAATATCTTCAGAAAACATTGCATCGGTTAATCCTCCTGCTTGTTGTGCTAGGTACTTTAGATAGGTGATTTCTGCTGTTAGTTTCGTGTTGTCTGAAATTTCATACCCTACATGTGCAAAAGCATTTTTTGAATCGAACTCAGAGTTTGGTCGGAAGCCCTCTCCTTGTTTATAGTTGTAATATCCGTAATAGCTAAATTCGCCTTTAGTGCCTCCAACACTGGTAAAATTGGTAAATAAATTATTACTTCCTAAGGTATTTCTTGTAATAATTTCTAAGGGTTTGTTAGGGTTTGGTTTTTTCATTATAAAATTCACCAAGCCTCCAAACTGCGTTCCGTATTGCAGTGAAGCAGCCCCTCTTACAATTTGAATTTCATCCAGCGCTTCTGCTGGTGGGGTATAATAACTTTCAGGATATCCTAATACATCTGCACTAATATCGTATCCGTTTTGACGGGTATTGAAATTAGATGTTCTGTTCGGGTCTAGTCCTCTACCTCCAATATTTAACTGCAGGCCTGCATCGTCGTTTTGAAAAATGTTTAATCCTGCTACTTGACTGTATAGCTGGCGTGCATTGTTAGAGGCTAACGCTGCTGTAGATTGATTTACTAAAACAACTTCGGTTTTTTTACCTGCAAAAATAGCCGTTTCTTCTACGTCTTTTAAACGCTTTAATTCAAATACTTTTCTGCGTTGTGCTTTGATTTCTATTTCTGATAGCTCTTCTGAAAAAGAGTACAAACGAACGTTTAACACTAGGTCTTTGGTAAGGGTAACTTCAACCTCTTTTAATTGGTATTCTTCTACATAAAACAGTAACTTTAACTGCTTTTCTTTTGTAGAAAACTGGTACAATCCTTTGTTATTCGTTTCTGCCAACAAATTACCCGATTTATTGTATATTTTTACATTTCGCAAGGCTACATTTGTTTCTGAAGTTACCACTCCTGAAATGTTGTTTTGTGCAAAAGTTGAAACAGCACAAAACAAGAACACCCCTAATAACTTGTATATATTTTGGGCTAGCTTTGCGTAGTTGAACATATATTTATAGTCCATAAATTTTAATTTTATCGGTAAAAGGTAGTATCCAGTCTTTGTGTTTAAAGCTTTCTTTTTGTTGATATAAGTCTACAGTAGGATCTATATATCGCTTACTTAACCGTCCGTTTAATGCGGCAAAACTCTCTACATAGACTTCGATGTTTTTATGACCGTCTTTTTTGAAATGGTCTCCCAAGTAATGGGCATATTCTAAAATAAAGTCGGGCTGAAAACTCATTTGCTTTTCTTGAAAAGGCGTTAAAAAATCGGCATTATTCACATAAAAATAGTTTCCTGTTTTTCCATCAACAATTTTAAAATTTGTATAGCCTGCTTTTTCCATTAACATCACACGCCATGAAAAACGAAACCCTTCTTCTGTCCAGAATAATTCTCCTGGATACAATAGATAACGCCATGGTAATAGAATTTGAAGTGTGAAAACAATACCTAAAGTTACTAGAGTTACTTTCCTTGTTAACTTCGCATATGTATATGCTTTCACTTGCTCAACTTTTTTTGATGAAATTGAAAATATTCGTTGTATGAACTGAATAATTTTCTCATGAAAAGAGGCATCGAAGAAAATGAGTGTCGCCACAATCATGATAAAAGGAAACATTCCTATAGGAAATAAAATTCTAGTAAACACATGAAAGAATATTACCAATGCGAAAGCTAGTAAACGTGTTCTTTTATAGAGTAATAAAAAAGGAATGGATAAATCATACAAAGCTCCTCCCCAACTCATTGCGTAGTGAAACCATTCTTGCTGCATTACATTGTTTCCGATAAGCGGTAAATCGTATTTTGAAGGTAACCATATTTTAAGTGGTTGTGCTCTAAATAACCAATCGGAATTTAATTTTGCCAAACCTGCATAAAAGTAAACTATACCTAAGAGTAGCTTTATACTATCTATAGTCCACTTAGGTACATTCATATACTCTTTTTTGCGTAGGTAGGCATCTGCTGAAAAACGAGCATTTGCGGGTAAGAAAATCAAAACAAAACTTAATAGGCTAATAAAGTAGTAATGGTTTAAGTAGGTTGTTTTATCCATTAACTCTATGTAGGTAAAGCTTAGAAAGAATGTTATGATGGCTAACCTATATTTAAAACCTACAGCTATTAATGCTGCTGATAGACCACAAATAACAAATAATATATAGGTGTAATTTCCAATAGGTTTTACCCATTCAAAGCCGTAATATGAAAAATGGAAGGTTGGCTGTAGATATAGAGTTTCTATCCAACCATGGTACCAAAATCGGATGATACCAAAGAGCATCATTACTCCAAAAAAAATACGAAAGACAGCCAAAGGGGCTGAATTTGTTTGCTTTGAAAGGTAATTTTCTGACATCATTTTATGAAGTACTTCACCAACAAAAAAGTGTGACTATACGGTTGTTTTTAATAAAAGCTGCCTATTTTCATAGACAGCTTTGTTATTTTGTTTTAGTGACTAATCTCCGTCAGCATCTGCATAGTCTACACTAACATTAAATGCCTGAAGCATATCTACTTTTAAATATATAACTCCTTTCTGCAACTCATCATAAGCTGCTGTCATTTTGGTATTGTCTGTATTTATTTGTTGGTAGAAATCATCATTTAAGGTATTTATTTGTGTTTCGGCTACATTAAACTGCGTATTGATTAAGCTTACCAAATCACTTCTTTTTAAATACTCTAAATAACTTTTGAAACTCACTCCAGAACCTGCTGCATTAAAATTATTCCCGTTGAAAAAATCTTGAACCGCATTTAATGCTTCGAGTGCTAATACTTTTGATGATACTCTGTTATAATATGCCTCGACTTTTTCTGGCAAAGGTGTTGATGAGAAATTTCCTGCTGGAATTCCAAATTTATTCGCTCTTACTCCTTTTTCGTAATAAAAAATAAAATCGTTTACCAACTTGTTTAATGATGAGCTTGCTGTATTACCTGCAGAGGCAACAAACTGATCTCTATAACTTCCTTTCCAATCGTTTATAATTGTAGTTGTTAGGGTACTCATTTGAGCAATCACATCAGTTACATATTTTTTATAGTTGGCTGCGTTTGCATCTGTTGTATATTTTTCTAAAATAGCCGTATCGTTTTCTGCCACTCCGTACAATAAATAATCTAATGCAGGAAAGCCCTGTGCATCGTGGTTGTTAGAACTATTTAGGTCATACGCTCCGTTGCTTATATTCGTTTCAACATCTAAAACTGTAAGAGGATAAATATTAAAAAAGTTTACAAAACCTATTTCTTCAGCCTTACCTATATTAAACATTTCTACATGTTGCCACGCTTTGTACGCATTTAGCCAAGCGGTACGCACTTCTACTAAAGTTGCTGCATTGGGCGCATTTGTAAAATCCGTTGCTTTTGCCTTTAATGTAGTTAATTGATTGTCAAACGCTTCAAAAGAGGGAATAATCACATTATCTGCTAAATGTACTAGCATTGCTCCTCTATCGAAATTATCTGAAGGTGTTGGGTTATCTGAACTGTCTGAACCACAGGCATAAATTATAGCTACAAGTAGGAATAATTGTAAAAACTTTTTAATCATTTTTATTTCTATTTATTCTAAATAAATGTTTTGCAAATATAAAAAGTAGCACTGAAATTACCGCCACTTTTTATAATAATTCTTTTAGCTTCCTGCCTCGATAACAGTAAAATTAAATTTAGCTGCTATGGCTTTAGAAACCGTATCTAATGTTGTTGGTGTGGTATCTTCCCATAAACCATTTCCTGTTCCTATTAAGTCTTGTAACAACCCTTCTACTTCTGCCATGGTAAAATATGCTTCTTTGGTATTACTTTTACGAGTAAACTGTAAGCTGTAAATAAATCCTAGTCCTTCTGAAATTGCATGAAAAGAGGCTGCTTTATCGGTTGCCCAGCTATTTTTACCTTGCTGTAGGTAGTACACCGCTCTAATGGCAATTACATCTGAAATTTTTTCACGAATAATTTCCGCTTGTTCGTTACGTACCTCGTAATTATTAGCTACAATTGCTGCTCTTCCTAATTTGAAGGCATTGTAAATATCCTCTGCTATACCCGCAAAATCAGTGTCGCTATTCACTTTTGCTAAGTATTCGTTTAAAAAATTATCTGCTTCTAATGCTGGTTCGGCTGGATTTGCTTCGTTACCGTATAAATAACCGTAGGCTTCATCCCACTTGTGCTCCATTGTAGTATAATTTTTACCTTCTTCAACTACCTCTTTATCGTTATTTGCAACATTACTTCCAGCGTCTAATACAGCAGTACCCAAGTAGTTGTTTAACATCTGATCAACCATTAAACCGCCAATTAGTGATTTTGCAAAAATTTGATTTAGCTCGACTCCTTTTCCATTTACATATCTAGTAGCTCCTCCTCCATTTTCTTGAATTTTACCTGCTGTTCCTGCAACCGCATCTGTATTCCAGTTTGGATAAACAACATCTACTTGTTCTTTTATCCAAGCATCAAATTGAGATTTAATTTCATTGGCTTCTGTTGTGTTTGCTGAATAGAAATCGGTTGAGGCTGCTGTTTTACTGCGTACATTTTTACTAGAAGCGTTTAATGTAGCATCAGAAAAATTAGTAGCTCCTTCAGTATGTGCAAACATATTATCTAAATCTGCTTCTGTTTTGGCAGAATTCTTTAATGCTGTTATTAATTCAGTAGCCATTTTAATACGTGTTGTTTGCCCTGAAAAACTAACGGTAGAACTACCTTCTCTTTCAAATTTATACGTTGCTGGTGCTTTTACTGAATTTACTGGTTCATCATCACTTGAACATGAAGTAAATAGTAACGCTGATATAACTATTGTAGAAAGGATTACTCTTTTCATTTTATTTAGATTGATTTTAAATTGTTTCTGTTGCAAATTTAATAGAGTTTATCAATCTAACAAAGTTTATTAAGATTTATTTTAAATAAGGAAATTTATTTATTTTATTTTACTGATATACAGATACTTAAATTTAGTTATTTTTTAGATAATTAACAACTGCTTTCCGAATATCGTAGGCTACTTCTTCTTTTTTAGGTGTGTAAATATGTAAAACTTCTTTGCTTTTATTAGAAAGTATGGGTATGTCTAAACCTTTTAATAAGTAATCTGAAAATGCTACTGTATAGTTTTTGTTTTCTTGAAGTTTGCCGTTTTTAAGTATCCATTCTCCATTTTCTTTGGTGGCATTAAATCGTTGTAAATAGGCTCCTGTTCCTGAAGCGTTGACTCCAAAATCTAGTACTCTTTTCAACAAACTCCCATTTATTTCTACTTTCAAAATCTTTCCCCCGTAGGGCAATACCCTAAAAATATCTACGGTATTTATCTCTCCTGCTAATACATCATCTATTCTTACCGACCCTCCATTTACTAGCGCACAATCAA
Source organism: Tenacibaculum tangerinum (assembly GCF_029853675.1). NCBI lineage: Bacteria > Pseudomonadati > Bacteroidota > Flavobacteriia > Flavobacteriales > Flavobacteriaceae > Tenacibaculum > Tenacibaculum tangerinum. The sequence continues at coordinate 997,822 of NZ_CP122539.1, forward strand.
CTTCGTTATTATATGCTGAGCTCATCGATGCTGCTATGAGTTTTCCCATATTGGTTTGTCTACCTCTAATAGTACTTTCTCTTGCGTCTAAAGGGGTTTTTGTTTTGTATATTACTTCGTACGGGGTAGTTACTACTTCCCCTATTCGATTCTCTAATACAACTTGCCATGTATCTACAACTGCTTTTACTTTGGCATTAAATGGAATAGATTTATTAACCTCCTTTAATTCAGACTTAAAGTGTACTTCTTTTGTGTTCGGATTGTACTCAAATTTATGTATATAAACTGTTTTTGCATTGGCGTCTGCCTTGGTAATTACTACGTTTCCTACTTTGTCGTAACTGTTCGTGTGCTCGTGCCCTCCCATAATCAAAGGAACATTGGGCAACAGCGCTGCTATCTTTTTATCTTGTGCCAAAGATGCATGGGTTAATCCTATTACAACATCAACTTTATTTTTTATATCATTGTAAGAGCGTACAATTTCTTTGTACATATCTTTATAATATACATAACTTTTTGGATTAGAGGGTATACAAACACTTATAAAACCTACTTTTAACATTGTACCGTCGGTATTTTGAAATTCCTTGATATAAGAGTCTTTTAAAGGTTGTTTTTTACCATTTACAACTTTGTAAAAGCTAGCATGTTTACCATCAATAGCATGCAAGACATTGGCTGAAATCCATTCAAATGTACTTTCATTTAAACGTTTTTGAAGGTGTGTATAACTTAAATCAAATTCATGATTTCCAAATGCTACCAAATCAAAATCCATCGCATTCATCACTTCTACCATTTGCTTTCCTCGTACACGGTCTCCATTATACTTCATCGTTCCTAGTAAAGAGGGTGATAAAAAATCACCTGCCAATACGAGCATGGTATTTTTGTTTTCTTTTAGTAACTCTTGGTGTATGGTTGCCACTCTTGCCATTCCACCGTACTCGCCTCCTTGTATTGGAGCAATTTCGTACACGTCATTTAATTGTAACAGCGTGAAATAAACTTTATTAGTTTTACTTTTTTGCTGATTGTTTGTTGTTGAAGTATTTATGCTTTTTGAAGAACTGCACCCTACAAAAAGTAAAGCTGCCCATAAGGTGAGTGTAAGTTTAATTTGCTTCATTTGAATTTCTTTAATCGAATTCAAATTTACAAATTCTAATGAAGATACATGCTGGTATTTTTCCTAATAATTCTACGGTACTCGACTAACTCAGGAAACTGGTAAAAAAAATTAATTTTCTTATGTGCTATGGTTTTGGGTCTTTTTATCTTCGGTCTTAATACAAAGGCTGTCCAACTTTCTACAATATCTTCTTCAGGACTTTCAGCAGCATAATCTGTAAGAAATTCTGAACTATTATTTAAGTATAAGTCGTATAGCTTCTCTACACAGTTCGCTTCTGTATAACAATATTTTCTTTGAATAACATCCCAACGATTTAACAATGCTCCTTTCCAAAACAACGTAACAAACCTGTTAAGATAGCTATCTTTGTAAGCCTCGCCTTCGAGAGTTAAGTACAACTCTCCTTCTTCTTGCTCATTTTTATTAGTGGGTCGTATTTGGGTTCTATTCAAGGTAAGTAAATGCCCAAACTCATGCACTAGAGTATACACAGATTCATGCAATCTTCTTTTGTCTTTAGTCTCAAAATTAACATCTCTAATATCAATTTCTAATTGCCACTTGTCATTTTTTGAGTTTAATGCAACTAAAGCTCCTGTTTTTTCATCTACCCCATCTGTCATTAAAACAATACGTTTTATATACTTCTGAGTCAACTCTTTTGGAAAAATTCTACTAAATTCTTCCCAGTAATACATTGCTAACTCATCACTTACTGACTGATTTTTAATTATTTTACCTCCTCTTACGTCCCACGCCCCTATTCTTTCACTATTTGTAGATTGTGAAAAAGCTGTAAAAAAGAAAAAAAGAAAAATAATATTTAATTTCGTCATCTTCTAAAAAACTTCTAATGCTTTATTATAAGCGCTTTCAAAACTCATTGGTTTAATATTGGTTACCACTTTATTTGCGGTAAAGTAAGACACCATTTTTTCTGTTGGCATATTTCCTGTTAATTCGTCTTTAGCCATTGGGCACCCTCCATATCCTTTTATAGCTCCATCAAAACGTCGACAACCTGCCTTAAATGCACTATCAACTTTTTCATGCCATTTTATTGGTGTGGTATGTAAATGAGCTCCGAATTCTATTTGTGGATAACTAGGGATTAAATTTGAAAATAAATAGTTTATATCTTCTGGGGTTGAACTCCCAATTGTGTCAGACAAAGATAATATTTTAACTCCAAACTTCGAGAGTTTTTCTGTCCATTCTCCTACTATTTCAACACTCCACGGATCTCCATAAGGATTTCCAAACCCCATGGATAAATAAGCCACCACCTCTTTATTACTTCTATTTGCTATTGCTAGTACTTCCTTTAGCGTATCGATAGATTGTTCTATCGTTTTATGTGTATTACGCATTTGAAAGTTTTCCGATATTGAAAAAGGGTATCCTAAATAATCAATTTCTTCAAATTGAGAAGCATCGTTAGCACCACGAACATTTGCAACGATTGCTAAAAGTTTACTTTGTGTTGTTGATAAATCTAATTTTGATAAAACTTCGGCAGTATCTCTCATCTGCGGAATTGCCTTTGGCGACACAAAGCTTCCAAAATCTATCGTATCAAACCCCACTCTTAACAGTGAATTGATGTACTTTGCCTTTGCCTCAGTGGGAATAAAACGGCTTTTAATTCCTTGCATTGCATCTCTTGGACATTCAATAATTTTTACACTGTTCACCATTGTGCCAAATATACATATTTTGATTCATTTTTTTACCTAGCATTACTTAGTCTACTTCAATAAAAATACAAACACTCAACAAATTAATTATCAATAAAATATAAACTTCAAAAGTTAAAAACTAAAAAATATTTTTATTTTTCTTACTTTCATTAATGCAAACTGTCACAATTTAAAAGTTAAATTGTCTCTAGTATAGAATTATTTCATTGGTCGCGCAACAAACAAATATTAACCAACTAATTGAACGCTGTAAAAAGAACGATAATTCTGCACAAATGCAGGTATATCAAAACTATTACAAAGCTATGTATAATACCTCGTATCGTATTTTAAAAGACGAGTTCGAGGCAGAAGATATAATTCAAGAAGCGTTTTTAACTGCCTTTACGAAATTACATACTTTTAAAGGTGAAGTTACTTTTGGTGCTTGGTTAAAGAGAATTGTAATTAACAAAAGTTTAACCCAATTAAAAAAAGTGACTCGATATGATGAAGTGAGAATGGATGTAATTCCTAACTATGAAACAGAAGAAACTACTGAAATAGATTATAGTTCTTTAGAAGTTACAAGAGTTATAAACTGTTTACAAAGTTTAAAGGATAATTACAGAATTGTTTTAACATTAAATCTTATTGAAGGCTATGATTATGAAGAAATCGCTCAAATACTAAATTATACAAATGAGAATGTACGAGCAACCGTATCTAGAGCAAAAAGGAAATTGAAACAAGTATTAGTAGCTAATATTAATAAAGTACAAGTATATGGAGGATAAACTACATCAGTTCTTTAAAGAAAATGATTTTGATGTTTTTGAACCCAATCAAGGACATTTGAATCGCTTTCAACGAAAGCTAGAAAACCCAAAGCAACCTAAAAAGCCATCTTATTTTTGGATGAGCATTGCAGCGTCTATCGTATTGATTTTAGGTTTTTATCTTGGCAGTTATCAGCAAAAAAACACTTACTACGACCTAGCCGATGTTTCTCCTAAAATGGCAGAAGCTCAAAACTTTTTCGTAACTACTATCAATCAAGAACTAAAAGAGGTTGAACAATATAGAAATATAGATACCGAGATAATTATTGAAGATTCTTTAAATGAAATTGAAGAGTTAGAAGATCAATACAAAACTCTTACAAAAGAGTTAATTAAAAGAGAAAACAGGTATCAAATAATCAGAGAAATGATACAAAACTACCAACAACGATTAACTATTTTAGAAAAACTTCTTTTACGATTAGAACTACAACAAAATCCAGCAAAATTAGAATTATTAGAAGATGAAATTATATAAACTATTCTACCTAATCCTTTTCATTCCTGCGCTTTTAATGGCGAATGATAAAAAACACGAAAAAAGTAAAAACATACATAAAACTTTTTCTGTTAACAACAATGCAACCTTATACATTAGCAACAAATATGGTAATGTAAGTGTAACTACTTGGAATAAGAATAGCATAGAGATTAACGTCAAAATAACCGTAAAAGGCAATGACTTATCTAATGTTGAACGTAAGTTAAAAGCAATTGATGTTGAATTCGAAGCTACAACTAGTTTAGTAGAAGCTCGAACGATAATAGAGAAAACAACATCGAGCTGGTCTTGGTGGGGTAGCAATGATACAAATTATAAAATTAACTATTTTGTAAAAATGCCAATTACGAATAATGCCGATATAAATAACAAGTATGGAACTATTGAATTAGATAAACTAGAAGGTAAATCTAACATTAATTGCGATTACGGTAAAATACAAATTGATCAGCTATTAAATGAAACGAATACCATTAATTTAGATTATTGTGGTACTTCTGAAATTAACTTTATGAAATCAGGAAGTTTGAGTGTCGACTACTCTAAACTGGCCATTGTAAAGTCAGAAAACTTAAAGGTAAACGCCGATTATTCTACCCTAAAAATTGGCACTGCTACGAACGTTGATTTTAACAGTGATTATGGAAGTATTGCTATAGACGATGCCTCAACTATTAATGGTAATTCTGATTATGCTGGTATAAAAATAGGAACTCTGAGAAAAAACTTAAAGGTAGATACCAATTATGGTGGTATTCGAGTTGGAAATATTGAAAAAGGGTTTGAAAGCATTGTTATTGACGGAAATTATGCTGGAATAAGACTCGGCACCAGTAGTGATAACAGCTTCAATTTTACTGTTGATTTAAGCTATGGAGGATTCGGATATCCTGATGAGTATGTAAACATGGTTAAAAGTATTAAAAAGACCACAAAAAAATATTATGAAGGTACTTTTGGTAAAGAAAATCCAAACGCTACCATTACTATAAAATCGAATTACGGAGGTGTTTCCTTAAAATTAAATAACTAATCAATAAAATTTTATTTCATGAAAAAATTAGCAACCATATTACTTACGCTTAGTGTTATTGTACCATCATTAGGACAAAGTTGGTGGAATTCAAAAAAAATTCGAGGTAATGGTAAAGTCATTACTGAAACTAGAAAAATAGGTTCTTTTGACAAAGTTAGCATCGGAGGCTCTTTTGATGTGTATTTAATTGAAGGTACTGAAGGACAACTTACCATTGAAGGAGAGGAGAATATTGTAAACTACATAGAAACCGAGGTTAAAAAAGGAATACTTAATGTACAGTTCAAAAAAAACACCAATATAAAAACTACTAAAAAGTTAGTGGTAACCATTCCCTTTGAAAAAATTGAATCATTGGCGTTAGGTGGGTCTGGAAATATCGTTGTAAAAAAACGCATAAGAGCCGATGAAGTTTCTTTTGCTATAGGAGGCTCAGGAAATATTATTGCCAGCGTTGATGCCAATACTGTAAAAACTTCTATTGGGGGTTCTGGAAACATTGAATTAAAAGGAAAAACTGACAATCTTAAATGTGCCATTGCAGGGTCTGGAAATGTAAAGGCATACGATTTAAACACCAGTTCAGTAAAAGCGAGTATTGCTGGGTCTGGAGATGTACAAACTTCGGTAAGCAATGAAATAAAAGCAAGTATTGTAGGTTCTGGAAGCGTGTATTACAAAGGAAATCCTCCAACTATCGACAGCAGTGCTATCGGTTCTGGTGATGTCATTAATAAAAACTAAAGTACGCTCTAAGCTTTAGGGGGATCTTCCCTGACAAGTACATAAACTAAAAATCCGCCGTTGACTTATGGCGGATTTTTAGTTTATCTAAATGTACTTTTATTATTGTAAAGAAGCTAAACTCGCTTTAATCGTTTCAATCTTTGCCAAGGTATCTGATTCTTTTTTACGTTCTAGTGCAATTACCTGTTCTGGTGCGTTGCTCACAAAACGTTCGTTAGACAACTTCTTTTGAATTCCTGTTAAGAAACCTTCTGCGCGTTTTAATTCTGCATTTAACTTCGTAAGTTCTGCCTCAACATCAATCGTGTCTAATGCAATCGGAACAAAATATTCATTCGATTTTACACGGAACGATGCTGCTCCCTCTACCTTTTCGGTAACATAACTAATTTCTGAAGCATTGGTTAACTTTTGAATGACTGCATCAAACTCTTTGGTAAAATTTTCGTTGTTTACAACAGCTAATTCAATTGCTTCTTTAAACGAAATATTTTTGTCTTTTCTAATCGTTCTAATTCCAGAAACCACCTCTGTAGCAAACTCAAAATTGGTTATCAATTCTTCGTTTGCTGCTCTAACAGTTGGATATGTAGCTATAATCAAAGCCTCTTGTGGAATTCTTTCGGTAATGTGCTGCCAAATTTCCTCTGTTAAGAAAGGCATAAATGGATGCAGTACTTTTAAGTTATTCTCCAATACTTCAATAACAGCTTGGTATGTTTTTGCGTCAATCGGTTGTTGGTATGCTGGTTTTACAATTTCTAATAACCACGATGAAAAATCATCGGTAATTAACTTGTAAATTGCCATTAAAGCATCTGACAAACGGTATTTACTAAAGTGATCTTCAATTTCTGATAACACTTGATTGAACTTCGCTTCATACCAAGTCAACCCTATTTTAGCTGTTTCTGGTTGTGCCAAATTCTCATCTACTTCCCAACCTTTAATTAAGCGGAAGGTATTCCATATTTTATTCGCAAATCCTTTTCCTTGTTGACATAAGTCTTCGTCAAATAACAAATCGTTTCCAGCAGCAGAACTCAATAACAATCCTACACGCACCCCATCGGCACCAAAGTCTTCAATCAACTTTAAGGCATCAGGTGAGTTCCCAAGAGATTTACTCATTTTTCTACGCTGCTTGTCACGTACCAATCCTGTTAAATACACATTTTCAAACGGACGCTCGTTTCTGTATTCATAACCAGCAATAATCATACGTGCTACCCAAAAAAATAAAATATCTGGTCCTGTTACTAAATCGTTGGTTGGATAGTAATACTTTATTTCTTCATTTTCTGGATTACGGATTCCGTCAAAAACCGACATTGGCCATAACCAAGAAGAGAACCAGGTATCTAAAGCATCTGGGTCTTGTTTTAAGTCAGAAGCAGACAACGAAGAGTTCCCTGTTTTTTCTTGAGCTAGCTTAACTGCTTCTTCGCTATTTTCAGCAACTACAAAGTCTTCTTTTCCGTCTCCGTAATAATACGCAGGGATTTGTTGTCCCCACCATAATTGACGAGAAATATTCCAATCACGAATGTTTTCCATCCAATGGCGATAGGTGTTTTCAAACTTTCTAGGGAATAACTTCACTTCTCTATCTTCTCCTAATACAGCTTCAATGGCTGGTTTTACCAATTCTTCCATCTTTAAAAACCATTGATCTGACAATCTTGGTTCAATAACTGCTTTGGTTCTTTCTGATGTGCCCACTTTATTCGTGTGAACCTCTGTTTTTACCAAGTAGCCTTTTTCTTCTAACTCTTTAGAAATTTCTTTACGAACCACAAAGCGGTCTTTTCCTTCATAATGCAATCCGAAAGAATTTAAAGTAGCATCTTCGTTAAAAATATCAATTACTTCTAGGTTGTGCTTATCTCCTAGAACTTTATCATTTTCATCGTGTGCAGGCGTTACTTTTAAACACCCAGTACCAAACTCCACATCTACATAATCATCTTCAATAATTGGAATTTCTCTGTTACATAGAGGAACTATGACTTTTTTACCTTTTAAATGGGTAAAACGTTCATCGTTTGGATTGATACAAATAGCTGTATCTCCTAAAATTGTCTCAGGACGTGTAGTTGCAATCGTTACTTTTTCATCAGAATCTACAATATTGTATTGTACATAATATAAGTTTCCTTGACGCTCTTCGTAAATTACTTCTTCATCAGAAAGGGTAGTTTTTGCTTCAGGGTCCCAGTTTACCATACGATATCCACGGTAAATTAACCCTTTGTTGTACAAATCGACAAATACTTTAATTACCGATTCTGACAGTGCAGGGTCCATTGTAAATGCCGTACGCTCCCAATCGCAAGAAGCTCCTAATTTTTTTAACTGATCTAAAATAATGCCTCCATACTCATGTTTCCATTCCCAAGCGTGTGCTAAAAATTCTTCACGAGTTAAATCGTTTTTATCAATACCTTGCTCTTTTAACTTCGCTACCACCTTTGCTTCTGTAGCAATAGAAGCGTGATCGGTACCTGGCACCCAACAGGCATTTTTTCCTTGTAAACGGGCACGACGTATTAATACATCTTGAATCGTATTGTTTAACATATGCCCCATATGCAATACTCCTGTAACATTTGGTGGAGGTATCACAATAGTGTAGGGTTCGCGTTCGTCTACTTCTGAATGAAAATAATTGTGTTTCATCCAGTAATCGTACCATTTTCCTTCTACTTCTTTAGAACTGTATTTTGATGGAATATTCATTTATTATATGTATATTTATGGCTAAAATTTAACACTTTTTAACCTTTGGCATTGTTTTTGAAATTCAATTAGCAAAAATACAACTATCTGTGAGGTACAGAAAATTAGAGGTTGTTTTTTTAGAACTTAAATAAATAATACTAAATTTGTAAAGGTTAATGCCCTTAAAAAATTAATTTGTAACATTATGAAAACAATTTTATCATTTGTAGCTGTTTGTTTTATTACGCTAACAGTAAGCGCACAAGAATTCAAATTTGAAACTGAAACTATTGACTACGGAAAAGTAGCCATTGGTTCTGAAGGAAAACGTGTATTTGAATTTACTAATGTAGGAGATGCTCCTTTAATCATTCAAGATATAAAGTCAACTTGTGGTTGTACAGTTCCTACAAAACCAGAGAAACCTATTATGCCTGGTGAAAAAGGACAAATTGAAGTTTCTTATGATACGAAGAGACTAGGAGGTTTTTCGAAAGCAATTACTATTATTTCTAATGCTAAGGTAAAAAGAAAAATGATTAAGATTAAAGGTTTTGTTGCTAAAGATGCAACCCCTGCTAATGAGAAAACCGAAAGCAATAGCTAAAAAAATATGTTCTATAAAAAAGAGGCTGTTTAAAAAATAAAACAGCCTCTTTTTTTATATTCTTTGCTCTAGTTTAAACCCAAATTTTAAGCTTACACCGGCTCTCTCTACTTCTATTTTTATTTTCCTACCTGGTTTTCTGTGAAACATATCTAAAATATCGTTTAAATGATATTCATGTGCAGGCTTCAAGTTTATTTTTTTTATAATATCTCCCTCTAAAAGACCCGCTTTAAATGCAGGGGAATTCTCTACCACTCTGTTTATTTTATACGTGGGCTTAAAACGATAAAAATAAGTGTTTACAAACGAAATTACATTCTTATTAGACTCTTGACTATTCATATTATAATCATCTGCAATTCTCGTTACGGCTTGTTCTCTGATTAACTCTTGACCGTCATAAACTATTTGTAAACCGCTCATGTTATAGTAAAAACCTTTCTTTAATGAAGCATTCTTTTTAAGTACAATTCTTTTGTTCGGATAATCAATCCAAACTTTAAAACGTTTTAAAATTCCTCCTCCAATACTACCATTTCTTTTTTTAAACTTCCTAGCATTAAATGTAGACGAAGAGTCTAAAAAAGAAACTGTTGGTTCTTCTACTTCAAACTTTCCTATGGCAACTTTTGGTATTCTGCTACGATTCCCATATATAGTTCCACTAAACCCCTCTCCTATGATGTCTTTGAAAAATTTTTTAGGCGTTTTTAACTGTTTCTTAGTTCCTTCAAAAAGCCACATGGCATCACTACCTCCCGTATCTATCAATAATTTTACTGGTACCATGGTGGTACCGACTGTATCAACCTGAACCTTGGCATTTATATAGGGTTTATTTCTATGAAAGTGCAGCGGAAAACTTTCACAACTACCGCAAGTAGATTTCTTATACGTTTTAGGATTGTAAAAATCGATTCTCTTAGTGGAATAATTTACTTTAATAATTACATCTTTTAACAAATTATACCCAATAATGCCATGAATAGTTGTTCCCATTTTTGCAGAAATGTCAAAAGCGTCTTTCAAAATAACGTACAATCCTTGATTTGAACTTACAATATTCTTTATTCTAAAATTATTTCCTCTAGAAAACAATGCCTCAACTGGCTCTCCGGTTCCTAACCCCCTTATTAATACCTTTTTCACGTTATGTAACCCAATACTATCACTTGAAGTTAAGTTGAATAAAATTGTTTTATTCACTCCTGTATCTAAAATAAACGACAACTGGTTTCCATTAATTTCTATGGGAATTACTATCAAATTATTAATCAGTTGAAATTTTATGGATTGTTTGTCTATTTCTTTTCCAAAAAACTGAAATTTTTGCTGAGCGACGACAGACAAACTAAAGAAAAGTGTTAAGAGGTATATGAATCGTTTATTCAAAAGAAAGTTATTTTTTAATCTTTTGAAATATACAATCTTCATTTTACATATTTTTCTTTTTATGATTTTTTTAACCGTTTTTTTCCTTACAAAGATTCTACTACTATCAAATATATTTTGCAAATTTGCTACTCAAACAACAATTCAATTTAAAATGCCATCTATTTCTAGTAAAGGAAGTGCAATGCCTCAATCACCAATTCGTAAATTGGTTCCTTTTGCCGAGGCTGCTAAAAAAAATGGAACAAAGGTTTATCATCTAAACATAGGGCAACCCGATATTAAAACACCTCAAGTTGCTTTAGATGCTGTAAAAAATAACACCATTGAAGTATTATCGTATGCTCGATCTGAAGGTTCAGAAGTATACAGAACCAAACTAGCCAATTACTATGCTACAAATGATATTCATGTAACTGCAAACAACATTATTGCTACTACAGGAGGCTCGGAAGCGCTGTTGTTTACTATCGGTAGTATTACCGATCCTAACGACGAAATTATCATTCCTGAACCGTTTTATGCTAATTATAACGGATTCTCAACCGCTTCTGGTGTAAAAGTAGTTCCTGTAATTTCTAAAATTGAAGACAACTTCGCCTTACCTGCTATTGAAGATTTTGAAAAGTTGATTACTCCTAAAACGAAAGCAATTTTAATCTGTAATCCAGGGAACCCAACTGGGTATTTATATAGTAAAGAAGAAATTGAAAAATTAAAACAAATTGTATTAAAACACGATTTGTTTTTAATTGCCGATGAGGTATATCGTGAATTTACATACGATGGTGAGCAACACAATTCGGTAATGGCTTTAGAAGGATTGGAGCAACACGCGATTATGATAGATTCTGTATCTAAACGCTATAGTATGTGTGGAGCACGAATTGGATGTATCGTTTCTAAAAATGAAGAATTTATGAATACGGCTTTGAAGTTTGCTCAAGCACGTTTAAGTCCGCCTACCTATGCTTTACTAGCTAGCGAAGCTGCTCTAGACACTCCTAAAAGTTATTTCGATGAAGTTATTGAAGAGTATGAAGATCGTAGAAATACGTTGATTAGTGAACTAGAAAAAATCAAAGGAGTAAAAGTAGCAAACCCTAAAGGCGCTTTTTACTGTGTAGCTGAGTTGCCAGTAAAAGACAGCGACGATTTTGCACAATGGATGCTTGAGAAATTCAACGATCAAAACGAAACAGTAATGGTAGCTCCTGCAAGTGGATTCTATTCTACCGAAGGTGAAGGAAAAAACCAAGTGCGTATTGCTTATGTTTTAAACAAAACCGATTTAAAACGTTCGGTTGAAATCTTAAAAATAGCCTTAGAAAAATACAACAGCTAATTGAACATTCAAGAAAACATATCTTTAAAAGAGTACAACACGTTTGGTATTGACGTAAATGCCAAACGTTTTGTTTCTGTTACTTCCTTATACCAACTACAACAACTTTTAAAACAAGAAACAGCTATTTTTTTACTATCAGGAGGTAGTAATATGTTACTTACTAAAGACATTGAGAACTTAGTGGTGCATATTGATATGAAAGGAGTTTCTATTGATAGAGAAAATCATAACGATGTTTACATTACTGCAAATGCTGGCGAAAACTGGCATGAGTTTGTTTTGTGGTGTGTTTCTCAGGGTTATGGCGGATTAGAAAATCTGTCACTTATACCAGGAAATGTGGGTACTTGTCCTATCCAAAATATTGGAGCGTATGGTGTGGAAGTAAAAGACACTATCACCAAAGTAGAAGCTGTTGAAATTGAAACAGGAAAATTAGTCTCTTTTGCTGCTGAAGAATGCGAGTTTGGATATCGAAACTCTATTTTTAAAAACAAAGCCAAAGGAAAGTATGTGTTAACTTCGGTTAGTTTTCAACTCACTAAAAACAATCATAAGCTTAACACCTCTTATGGAGCAATTGAAGCTGAATTATCTTTGAAAGGAATTACAAATCCGACAATTAAAGATATTTCTGATGCGGTTATCGCCATTCGACAATCAAAATTACCAGATCCTAAAGAAATTGGTAACAGCGGAAGTTTTTTTAAAAACCCTGTAATCTCAAAAGAACATTTTGAAAAGCTTCAGAAAAAGTATGCTAACATACCAAGCTATGTGGTTTCGGCTACTGAAGTTAAAGTTCCTGCCGGTTGGTTAATTGAACAAAGCGGATTTAAAGGAAAGCGTTTTGGAAACTACGGAGTTCATGAAAAACAAGCCTTAGTTTTGGTTAATTATGGGGGTGCTTCGGGAAAAGAAATTTACGAACTAGCACAACAAATTCAGCATACAGTTAAAGATATATTTGACATTCCTCTTGAAATAGAAGTGAACGTCATTTAATAAAAAAAGGAGTACAATTCTGCTTTTTCGTATTTCAAAGTAAGCCTAACTTTATATATTCTAAGGTAAAACTATTGGGGTAGACTCAAAAAACAAATCCCTTTTCTGAACCATATTAGTGATTCTTTAAAAGTTTATTATTACTGTAATTTCAGAGACTTTGTGCACCTAAATAAGTTGTGGCTAAATCTCAATTTACCTAGTTTTTTATTTGCTACTCCAACTACTAATTAAAAGTTATACTTGTATTACAAATCTATTTCTTTTAACGCTTTGATATTATTACGCTCTAAAAACGCATCAATCGTTTCAAAATGTTCAATTACACGTTGGTCTTTAAACTCAAATACTTTTTGAGACAAACCTTGTAAGAAATCACGATCGTGCGATACTAAAATTAAGGTTCCGTCAAAGTGCAACAACGCCTCTTTAATCACTTCTTTCGATTTTAAATCCAAGTGGTTGGTAGGCTCATCTAAAATTAACACATTTACAGGTTCAAGTAAGAGTTTTACCATCGCCAAACGTGTTTTTTCCCCTCCAGAAAGCACTTTTACTTTCTTTTCTAAATCGTCGCCCGAAAACATAAAGCGGCCTAAGATGTTTTTTATTTGCGTTCGGATATCTCCTTCGGCAACCTCATCTACGGTTTGAAAAATCGTCAATTCAGGGTCTAACAACGATGCTTGATTTTGCGCAAAATACCCCACCTTGGCATTGTGTCCTAAGCCACATACACCTTCCACATCAATTTCTCCCATGATTGCTTTAATCATCGTCGATTTTCCTTCTCCGTTTCTTCCTACAAACGATACTTTTTCTCCACGAGCTATGGAAAAACTCGCATCTTTAAACACGGTTATATCTCCGTATTTTTTAGTCAACCCTTCCACTTTCACAGGGTAATCTCCTGAACGTGGAGAAGGAGGAAAACGCAGCTTTAAGGCTGAAGTATCTACCTCATCAATCTCAACAGGTACTAATTTTTCTAACATACGCTCTCGAGAGGCTACCTGATTCGTTTTCGAATAGGTTCCTTTAAAACGCTCGATAAATGCCTTAGTATCTGCAATAAATTTTTGTTGTTCTTGGTAGGCTTTTAACTGATGTGCACGACGTTCTTTACGCAATTCTAAATAGTGCGAATAGTTCGCTTTGTAATCGTGAATCGTTCCCATCGTCACTTCAATAGTTCGGTTGGTAATGGTATCAATAAACGCTTTATCGTGTGAAATTACTACCACCGCTTTGGCTTTGTTTAACAAGAAATTTTCTAACCAAATTACCGATTCGATATCTACGTGATTGGTAGGCTCGTCTAACAAAATTAAATCGGGTTTTTGTAATAAGATTTTCGCCAACTCAATCCGCATACGCCAACCACCACTAAATTCAGACGTTGCTCTATCAAAATCTTCTTGCTTAAAGCCCAATCCTTTTAAGGCTTTTTCTACCTCGGCTTCGTAGTTTACTTCTTCCAACGCATAGTACTTCTCTCCTAAATCAGAAACTCGTTCGATGATTTTCATATACTCGTCCGATTCGTAATCGGTACGGGTTTCTAGCTGTTTGTTCAAATCGTCCATTTCGGCTTTCATAGCAAAAACCGATGCAAATGCTTTGGATGCCTCTTCTTTTACCGTACAATTGTCTTCCATTAACAAATGTTGTGGCAAATAGGCAATTACGGTATCTTTCGGGCTGCGAACACTTCCTTTAGTAGCTTTAGAAACTCCTGCAATAATTTTCATAATCGTAGATTTTCCTGCACCATTTTTACCCATTAAGGCAATTTTATCGTTCTCATTTATTACAAACGACACGTCACTAAACAAGGTGTTACCACTAAATTCAACCGTTAATTGATCTACCGTAATCATACAAAATATTTTAAGCGGCGAAATTAGTAAAAACTATGAATACCTTTGAGAAATAATTTTACTTGGATAAGCTATTGCTATTTTTTATATTTGAGAACATATAAAATTGCTAGAACTTCATTATAACTATATACAATCTTTTCAGAATAAAAATATTTAAGTTTGGTACATGCAAGCTAGCTTTAATCAAAAAATTATAAATATGAGTTTTTTCAAAAAATTATTTGGTTCAAAAGAAACTAAAAAATCTCAACAAGGAACAAAAGATAAGAATCGTTTGGAGACTTACAAAAACATTCCTTGGATGACAGATCTGAGACTTGAAAACATAGCTATTTGTCTTGATGCAGGATTCAAACCTGCTAGTTCTCTACCAACAGCATTTGAGCGAGAATTACGGCCTACAGTTGAAATCGCCCAAAGATTAAATGCTATAAAGGCACTCGTTCTCTGGTTGATGATTCCTGAAGAAAATTTAGAAAGTGATAAAGTTCTAACTTTCATTCATAAAAATAACCTTAATAATTTTATGGATGAAGAGGAAAAAGAAATTCTCAACACATCAAGAGATGATGAACAAGCAAGAAATGCTATTGGTTGGAAATTTGAAAACGCTTGGCCTTTAGCTTGGTATTTTGGATATAAAGAACCTGATATTATGGGAGAAATGATGTCAGGAGAACAAATGCAAGAAATTTTAATGGAATATACTTGTCCTATAAACGAAAGCATAGAAGAATGGGTGAAACACCAAGAAATTCTCTCTGAAAAATACCTACTACAAAAAGAAGATTTGTTTTATTGTCTACATAATGCCGTAAGAAGTGCACAATTAGGAAGAGAAACGGTTCCTAAAGGTTTTGACCCAATGGGAAATGGAGGAGTAATCCATGAACGAAGACATTCCTTAACTTGGATGTTATCGAAAAATATCAGCTGGGAAGACACTGATTTAAGTACCTAAAGTAATTGTAAAAAAATACAAAAATCATAAAATGAATAGAAAAACCTTTATACTCCTAACCTTAACTATATTCACAAGTTTTGGATATTCTCAATCTGAGAAAATTAAAATAAGAACGAATCATTTAAATGAGGGCAATTATCTAAAAATAGACGATTTTTATTTGACTCATTACCTGTATATTGATTTATTTTTGAGAGAGAATTTATTTCCGGAAGCAAGTCCACAAGATGTTTCTGCTGTTTTAAAAGCAATAAAAAAATATGTTTCAGTAGAAAATAAATTAGATATTGAAATTGAAAAACCAGGAAAAAGAAATTATTTAATTCGGATGGCTATTCTAAAAAAAGATGATGGTACAGAACTTTTAATCGCTTTTACAAATTGGAGTGTAAAAAAAAGAATGTTTGAAAAAGAAATAAAATTAGAAAATAATTCCTATGCACGATGGTATTTTCTTAATGAAAACAAAATGACTTACAGAAAAGATATGTCTAATCAAAATGATTATTCAAACATGACTGATTCAGATTTAGCAAATGCTTTTTTGTTTGATGAACAACTTGATAACGATATTAAAATACAAAGTACAATAAATAAAACTTTAAATAATAATGATATCAGCGTATCAGAAAATATCAAGACTAATTTAATTCTTTTGAAATATCACCTTTTTAAAAGAGATACCGAAAACATAAGTAAGCAAACTGAGTACTTAAACACGCTATTTAAAAACAACGAATCGAAACATAATCTTAGAGGTTTAAAAATGGCTTTTGACGCAACAAAATTTCAAATAGAGTTAATGAAATAAAAACTATGAGTAGATAATATGTAATAAGAAATATTGAAAGAGTATTTATTTCTTCTTAGTCTATTTCAGTATTTTTTGTAGTTACTGGAAGCCCCTCTATACAACATAGAATTTTGTTTGTTTTTCGTACAATTAAATTGCATTCGCTAGTTGAATCTGCCATGTATTTACTAAAAACTAAAAATTCATAATTTAAACGTATATCGTTATAGATTGTACACCATTCGAAACGTAATAAAACGAGGTTGGATGAATGTTTGCGAGGTAAACACCGAAAAGTTATTGGCGTTATTTCTAACTTGTGAGTCAATATCGAGTATGTTGGTTGCCTTTAGTTCGTATTCTAACTTAGCGTCTCTATCTTTTCTGTAAGAAAATCTAGCATCCCAGGTTTGAAACGATTGCGACTCTCCGTTTCCTAAACTTTGAGTTGTATAGGAATAATTGGTGCGAAAAGTAAGCGACTGAAACATATACGCGTCAAACTCTATAGACGGAGCATTGGTCGTAAAAGTTGTGTTACGTCCTCCCTGATTGTTATCTGAAATACTGTAACGATAACGCAAACTCACATTAGGTGCTTTAAGATAGTTGGTGCGAATTCCTGGTGTATAAGTTTGTGTATAGCGTTCGTTTAACGATTGCGATCCTTGAATAAACTGGTTGATTTTACTGTAATTAAAACTAGCGTTAAAACTAGCTCTTATTTTACCAAACGTTCTTTGAACACGTCCAAAAACATTCACGTTTTCATCAGCAAAACTGGAATTGAAAAAGGTACTGGTTCTAATTACATTATCGAAATTTGTTAGGTTTCTTATTTGGTCTATGTTACTTGAATACGCAGCCCTGGCAAATACATTCGTATAGTTGAACAAATTAAAACTGCTATAAAAAAGATTGATATTGTGAGAAAGTGCATTTTGAAGTTCTGGTGCTCCGTACTGAATATTATCATAATTATTCAACACCAATCCCGCTGCCAATCGTGTTACATCGGTAAATTGATTTCGCATTTCATATCGAAAGGTTAATGCCTCATTCTTTTTAAACTGGATTCTGGTTTCAAAATCTGGCAAAATTCTAAAGAAGTTATCTTTATACACCGTACCAAATTGTATATTTTTATTTCCATAGGCATGTAATGAAAAACCAGGAGTGACGGTAAACTTTCCTTTTTTAAAGCGGTAATGTGCTCCTAAGTACACATCGCTAAAATTGTATTCAATCGCATTGCTTATTTTTCCATCGTTAAAAGTTGGGGTGGGATTGAATTGAGAACCGTCTTCTAAAAACTGAAAAATATCCGAGCTAAACTCTTGACGACTCAGAATTGTTCCCAACGTAAGATTGATATTACTTTTTTGATTGATGATGTTGTAGTAATCTACCTTCGCATCTAACTGATTGGATTTAATTTGCCTATTTTGATTGATGTCATACTCGGTCGAAGAAGTATCTAATCCCAAAGCTTCGGCAGTACTATCGTACGGATCGTTATTATTGGGGTCGTTATCTAAAACAGCATTGTAAAAAGGATCTTCTTTTTTGAGTAGGTGCTGTGCTTCAAAGGCAAAAATATTATTGTCGTTTAGGGTGTAATAGTAATTCAGATTTTGATTGATATTGTAGGTCGTTACTTCTTCTATCTGATTGGTTGTTCCTACGACATTAGAAAAAACATTCTGGTATTGCTCATCACCTGCGACTTTTCCGATGATATCGTAATCGAGTTGATTGTTTACATTGGGCTTGAAAGAAGCACTCAATTTTAGAATTCCCTGATTTGATTCTTCTTCTGTATTTTGGTTGATCGCTTCATCGGGAATACCGAGATTCGGGTTGGTATATTGTATAAAACTTTTTTGTTGTGAACGTATTTGACTGTTATTTAGTATTACAAAACCACTAAGATCTAAGGTTCTTTTAGGAGAATAACTAAAATTTCCTGTTGCTAACTTATTGGTTATTTGTATCGCATTGTTTTGATTGGTTAAAAAGTTCAGACTGTTGTCGCCAATACTAATATCTGTACCGCTACTTCTGCTAGGCGTTCTAAAGCCCCCACCAAAGCCACGAATATCTCTTCTATTTAAGGCCGTTTCTCCTATATTATTCAGGTCACCAATAAAGTTAACGGTATATTTCGGACTGTAATAAAACAGTTTGGGTTGCACCAAATAAAGTCCTTTTTCATCGGCTACTCCTGCCCCAGCCGTAACATTACCAAACCAAAAATTCTCTTTTCCTTCTTTAAGTTTGATATTTAAAGCGATATTATCTTGATTATTTCGTACGCTACTCAATTGTCCTACTTCTGCATAATTACGCAACACCTGAATTTTATCAACCGCTTTCGACGGAATGTTTTTGGTAGCCAATTTGGTATCGCCATCAAAAAAATCTTTTCCATTCACCATCAACTTATTCACTACCTTACCCTCTACCTCTACCTGACCGTCTTCATTAATTTCTACTCCGGGTAATTTTTCTAAAACATCTTCTAACTTTCTTTCGGTACCGTTTTTAAAAGAATCGGCATTGTATACCAAGGTATCTCCTTTTACAATCACGGGCATTTCGTAGGTCACCTCTACCTCATCCAAAGCATTATCTAGCTGCAATACAAAATCTTTATCCATACTACTCTCGGTAGTAGTAAGCTCCTGCTCTAAGGTTTTCATCCCTACATAACTTACTTGCAGTTGGTAGGTGGTTTTCTTTTTTAACGAGAGTTTGTATTCACCTTTTGCATCGGTAATAGCATAGGATTCTAGCAAGCTTGTTGCCTTGTCTATCGCCACTACGTTGGCTAATTCAAGTGGCGTGTTTAAACTGTCTTTTACGATTCCTTTCAAGGTAATTTGTGCATGACTGCTCATTCCTAAAAAAAGCAAAACAGCATATAGATATCTTTTCATATAGGTAGTGGCTACGGTTGATTCCCGAAAAATTATTGACGACGACGCCCTCTATTGTTTCTCATTTCCACCATTTTTTCTCTGATGGTTTGTTGATACGCCTCTTTCGTAATTTCTTTTCCTCTTTTAGGAGCTTCGATGACAATCTCTTCTTTTGGATTGATGGTTACTTTCGAACACAACATAATGGTATTGCCATAACTTACTTCTAAAATAAGTCCTGGTAGGCCTCCAAACTCTGAAGGACCGTGACTAACCGGAATTTGTGGCGTGTACCATGCTTCAATCTCTGTCATCTCTACAGCTGGTGTTTCTGAAGCAATGCTGTCTTTTTTCTCTTCTTTTCTTCTAAGGTCTCTCCATGAGAAATTATACCACTCGAGTTGAGAACTAGGTACTTCTGCTGTCGCTTTAAAACACAAATAGTTTCCTATCTTTTTAGACTCCTTCCCTATTTTCCAGTCAATTTTTAGCAGTTCGTCTTTCACTAAAAACTTTTTTCCGTAAAATTCTTGGCTTTGTACTAAGGCGTTTTCTTTGACATTTTTGTACTGATCGCCCTGTGAAAAGTTTGCTCCCCAAGAATCGGTTGCTCCCGAAATGGCGTCGAGCTTTTCTTCTTCTTCAAAAAAAGATTCTTTAAGGTTAAAACTCAATACATACGTTTTCTCTAACCTGTTTTTTAAACGGGCTTGAATTTGCTTTTTTTGCGCTTCGCTCATTCTAGCACCAAATCTACCCAATTCTAATTTCGATTTTGAGTAGTACACCGCTTGCCCTGTAAATTCTTGAGAGCTAGGTTTAAAAGACACCAAAGCGAACAAAAGAACTCCGCTAAGTGTATATACTAATGATTTCATACGTTTATTTTTTTGTTTAACAAATATACATAATTATTAAACATGACTGTTATTTATCTTACTTTTAACTGTTTTTAACACAAGGTATTTTTCTTACAAAACAGCTCTTACAAACTTACGGAAAGTTCGCTTAGTAAACTACCCTGACCTATAAATTAAACGTTAGATAGTCAGAAAATTTCGCATTGCAATACCGACACCAAAAAACGCTCTAACAGGCATCCATAGAGATTTAAGGGCAAGGCTGTTTCCGTCGCTAAGAATTGTACAACTGTTATAAACTTTTCCACCCCCGTGATAGCGGCGACCCATGGCGTATTAGTAGCGGAGCGTGCCGTAGTAGCTGCGACCTATGCCGTGTTATTAGCAGAGCATGCCTTGATAGCTGCGACCCATGCCGTGTTATTAGCGGAGCGTGCCGTGATAGCTGAGACCCATGCCGTAGTATTAGCGGAGCACGCCGTGATAGCTGCGACCCATGCCGTGATATTAGCGGAGCGTGCCGTGATAGCTGCGCCCCATGCCGTGTTAGTAGCGGAGCACGCCGTGATAGCTGCGACCCATGCCGTGTTATTAGCGGAGCACGCCGTGATAGCTGAGACCTGTACAACCTTTGGTGCCCCTTAAAACGACTTTTAGTACCTAAATAAGGAGTCTTATGGGATGCCGTAAAAAAAATTAAACTATTATTGTTAAATTCGTAACATCCAAAAAAATATAGCATACCATCATTAGCCGACTGAAATGGTAGTATAATGGTGTATTTTGTATCTATATAAACAAGTTGGCATTAATACGAGAAAGAACTAAATGACAAATAATTACAATTCGGAAGTGAATGCTGGAGTTCATACTAATATTGGTATGGATTTCCAAAAGAACTGTACTATTTACTTGTTTCTCGAAAAATACAATCAGTTACAAAATCAAAAGTATTTTATAATATTAGAACATTTAGAGGACGTAATTTTTGGATACCTTGATAATCAAACTGAACTTTCAAAAATTGAGACTTATCAGGCAAAAAAATCATCCTCAAAATGGACAAATAGTGGTTTATTAGAAATTATAAAAAAAATCGCTGAAACCAGTCAATCAGTATTGGATGACCCACACCCTAAAGCAGTAGATTTTAGTCAAGACAACTATTTTGCAACAAATAATACAATAGAACTTAATTGCAAAGTTGATAAACAGCAATATTCTTGTCTTGTAAATGAGGCTAACGAACATTATAAATATTCTGCTTTAGATCAAAACATTAAGAATAAAATTCAAAAAGGGTCGAAAGATGTGTATTTTACATCAGAAAATATATCCAATTTCGATACTTTAAACTTTAGATTCATCGATTTAGCTAGAACGCCAAAAGCACAATTAGAACAACTTGAGGGGAAATTTAGAACTGTGTTTGGTGAAAACATAGCTGACCACAAAGCTGCTCTATACTCATTTTATTTTGCTTTGATGGAAATAGAAAAAGAGTTAAATCAAGGTAACATTGCAAAATTAAGTGATAATAAAAAAAGGATTGACTCTAACCAAATCGATTCAATAATCAATATTCTAACTAATAAGAAAAAAGCATTTGACTTTTGGAGAGAAAAAAAGGATGAATTATGTGAAGAACTAAATATTAATCTATTTGATGTCACAATGTTTGAACTTCACTATGAAAATAGCTTTGATAAATTTAAAGACATTAATGAAAGTGAACATAATAAAATTTTTGATTTCGTAATAAACAATAAAGCTACATTTAAAGCACACGTAACAGATAGAGCTTGTATTGCAAGTTATCATTCCAAATTTAACAAAGAAAAATCTTCAACCTTATCTGAATTACAACTGAAAGCTGTAATTGCAGCAGCATATATTGAAGTTAAAAATACTTTATGAAAACAACCCTAGATATAAATAGTATTCTTGTTTACAGCGAAGAGAACAATAAATTTTTTCAAACTGAATTTAAAAGCAAGCTAAACGTTATTTACGGTAAAAATACAGCAGGGAAAAGTACTCTAATTCAACTAATTCTTTTTGCATTTGGGATAAATGATAATAAGATTAAGCTTGCCGAAATTCTAGCTGAACAGATTTTTGTTAGACTTGATTGTACAATTAGATATGAACAAGAAGAAAAGAATTATGTTTTTATAAGACAAGATGAAACTCTTTTAATTAAAGACGATAATGAAAAAGTTTTAAGATTTAATGGTATCAGTAGTGATAATTCTGCTGAACACGTGAAATTAAAAAAATACCTTAATAACTTATTCAATTTCAGTTTGTTATTAGAATCAAATAGTGGAATATCAGAAGCACCAATAGAGACCATTTTCTTGCCCTATTATGTTTCACAAGAAGTGGGTTGGGTTTACTTGCGTAAATCCTTTAGTAATCTCAATTTTTACAAAAATTTCAAAGAAGACTTTCTTGATTATTATTTAGGAATAGAGAATGTTATTGATAGAGGAGAAAAACGAAAAATTGAAAAAGAAATAAATAGGCTTCAGCAACAGATTCGGTTCTACGCTGATGTGGAAAAAGAAAACCAAGACTTAAAACTTGCTAACGTAATCGACCAAACTCTTGAAGGTAAAGCAAATGAACTAATTTCTAACATTTCCGAGAGAAAGAACAATTTACTTGATTTAGAAAATACTTATGTTTCAGACTCTAATAAATTGACTTTCCTAAATCAACGTTTATCCGTAGTTTCTAAAGTTAAGCGAAACCATAAAAATCAGGAACCAGGAAAAGATAACTGTCCTACTTGTACTCAAATTTTGCCTTCAAAAATCGAAGATGTTTATTCATTTTTTCAAGAAGAAAATGATACGATTAATTTACAAAGAGAATTAAAAGATAAAATCAAAAAGTTACAGTCAAGGTTAAATTCTCTAAACAAGAAGATTGAATCACACCGTGCTGACATAAAATCTTGTTACTTAACATTTAATAAATACTCTGAAAATGGATTAACACTTGAAAGGTATCTTGATAGTAAAGCAAACATTCAATTATTTGAGAATTTAACCAAACAAATAGGACAATTAACGATTGATTTAGAAATCGAAAAAGAAAAATTGAAGGAGTATAAAACAGACGAAGAGATACTTATTGAAAGAAGTAAGAAGAGTAAAATATTTAAGGACAAATACTTTACTTATAATGCAAGTCTGGGTTTACCGTCATTAGATGAAGAAAGGTTTTATCAATTATATGAAATATCATCTTTTCCATTTCAAGGTGTTCAATTACATCTAGCAGTTTTAAGTTATCATTTTGCTTTCAATAATTTGTTAACCGAAACCAGTGATATTCATAGACTACCCTTTATACTTGATAGCGTATTTAAAGAAGACATAGAACAAGGGAATAAAAATAAAATATTGAAGTTTATCAATGAAAACTTTCCAAAAGATACTCAAACTATTTTATCAATAGCTGATGATAAAAATGTTGATTCTAAAATTGAAGACTATAAAAATGAGATATTTAAAGATAATGCTCATATGATTTGCATTGGGAATGGAACGGAAGAAAAAGCTCTTTTAAAAGATAACGATGATTCTCAAAAGGAATTGATTGAAAATAGTTTTGAAATATTAGAGACAATATAAAAGTACTAATGCCAACAATGTATAAAAATAATAGCGGTTTAATACCTAAAACGAAAGTAAGTAAATATAAAAAAGTCTGTGTTTAACAGAAAAGTCAGTGTGTATAAATCCGCTACTATTCTTATACGAAACGTTAGCAAAAATATTAACCAAACCAGCATACAATGAAAAATCTATTATTTATTCTTATTCTTATTCAAACCTCTATTGGAGTTGCAAACAACGAATGTTATAAAAAAATTAGTGGCGAATGGGTACTTGTGGATTGTTTTATTATTCAGTTAGAAAATGCTAAAATAGACTGGAATAATAATTCTGCATCGCTTACAGCTGACCAAAAAAAATATATTGATAGCATTATTTTACCAACTTTTTCAAAAAATAGAAAATTTAAATTAGCGTTTACGAGTTATTCAAAAAACACAAATCCATCTCAAAACTTATCTCAACTCAGAGAACAATCTATAATTAATTATCTTACTTCTAAAGGTGTAAACTCTGAACGATTAATATCTACAGGTTACGGCGAGAGCAATTCTAAAAGCGAAACAATATTATCTAATTTAGAGGAAACTGATGGAATAACACTAATGGATGTCTACACATCATACTCTATTGCAACAATTGAACGAGACGATGAAGATTTAAGAATTTCAAAAATTGAAAGTTTTAAACCAGAAATTAAAACCTTGAGCGTTGACGAAAAAAAGTTAGAACGAATTTCGTTGCTATCCGAAAATCGTCGTAAGATATTATCACAATGTAAACCTTTGAGTACAGCTCCATCTTCTCACAGGAAATTTAATAAAATTCAACTTTACGCTTATGAAAAAATTGATGGCTCTGTAGATTTAGAATTCTTTAAAAAACTTTTTTCCCCAAAAGGGAAATTTGATAATTTGAAAATATCAAATTTAAATGGTTTTTATCAACCTGTAGAATGTAAGTGCAAAATTGAAGGTAAAGATTATACTGTGGGCTTGGCTTGGTTTTACGGAGTTATAAGCAGTCTTAATATTAATAACAAATCTGGAGAGCTAAAACTTTCAGCACTTGATATAGTTAGTGCTTCTGTAACTTTAGGACGTTCCACGGTAAGTGGAAGGATTTATGGAGAAGGTTTATACAGTGATGAAATGAATATCGATTTTGACCTATCTACTTTTAGTGTAAAAGAATATGGTAATTACAATATTTTTGTAAAAGATTACTTAGACTTAAGAAAAGGGATAGTCTCAAAAAAAACAACATTTTCACCAACATTGATTTTGCTTGAATTGTATGAATTAAACAATTAAAAAAAATACTTTTGCTAACAATGTTAGCTGATACACAACCCCCAAATTTTAAAAAATGGAATTCATTTTAAAGCTATGTAAGGGTTGTATTTAGAACAAAGCCAAAATTTTAACTCCTGATTTTGTTCTTTTAGAAAGCTTACAATAAAAGATGTTAAGTAATAGGGTATAGTTTATTTTAAACATCCTCAAAAAAAGGACAACTATTAATTCGAATTGACGAACGTAAAATACAAACGGTAATTCTGAAAAGCAACAAAAAGTTTAATTAAGCTATACAATCCAATAATATTACCTGTATCTTTAGGTTATCAAACATCAAATATGGTATATTTAAAAACAGCTTAAATCAATTTTTAACCTGTAGCAATATTTCAGGACTAGACATTCAAAATGACTACAACTAAATAAGACAAACGAATATGGAGAATAGAGTTTATTATGGAGAGTATTCTTTAAAACATTGGATAGACCTAATCTTGAAAAAGAACATTATTCTTCCAGAATATCAGAGATTCTTTGTTTGGGACGAAAAAAAAGTCAAAACACTTATAAGGACATTCAAGGATAAACAGTTTATCCCACCAATAACAATCGGTGCATTTAAAAGTGATGAGAATAATCAAAATCTTATTCTTGATGGTCAACAAAGGTTAACAAGTATCTTTTTGACATATTTAGGACTATTCCCTGATGAAGCGACATACAAGAAGGCGATAGAAACATTTGCTGATGAAAATGACGATGAAGAAGAACCTGAAGAGAAACTAGATAATGTACTTGAATGGAAATTTGACAAACTCACAGAGAAAGGAAACAGTCGAAATGATATTTTAAAGAATATAGTAGAAGGTAATTACAAGAAGATAGATTTTGGAATTGATGAATCGTTTCTTGAAACAAATTTTCTTGGTTTCTCTTATTTAGTACCTGCAGTTTCAAATGACAATGAACAACAGAAATATTACTCATCTGTTTTCAGGAATATTAATATTCAAGGTCAAGTGTTGTTGCCTCAAGAAAGCAGAGCCTCATTATATTTTCTAGATAAAGACTTAGCTCCATTTTTTAAACCAAATTTTGCTAAAGAATATGTAGTTAAAAGTGTAAGTGGCAAAACAAAAGTTGACTTTGTAAGGTACCTAGCTTGTGTGGCACAGTATAACAAAGACCAAGCCGCGAACAAGGTTGCGAGAAGCTATAAACCTAAAATGGAAAAGTATTATGAAGAGTTTATTTACTCTGTTATTTCTGATGATGAAAGTAAGTATGGGAAGTTCACTGATATTTTTCCAAACAAAGATTTCAACGAAAGTTTCACTAAACTAGAACAACACTTAGTGTCGCTCGAAATTCCAAAAGAGTATCCCTCAATTATTGATATGGATATATACTTTTTTGGTCTTGTACACACAATTCTATTTCAGAAAAAAATCATCAAAACTGAAGATAAAGATGAATTGAAAGGAAGAATTGAATCGAAAATTAAAGAATTTAAGGAAAACCCTTCACACGTTAAAGCACCTAGTAATTTAGGACATTTAAGGTCAAGAATATCTTCTTCAATTGTAATCTACTCTGAATATGCGTCCTAATCTCCACACAGATTTTATTATAACACCAATTTCAAGTTTGTTGCAAGACGCTGTTACTGCAAGTTCAGGAATAGGTAATGGAATTGAGACCTATCCGCTGTACGATTATGTAATGCAATCTGTTTTATTAAAACTTACAGGTTTCCAAGAGCAGAAAATGAAATGTATTTGTTGGGAAATGGCTTCTGTTGACTTTGAGTACAGATATGAATTTACAAAAGCACCCTTGGGAGAATGTTCAAGCTATTCCGAGAAACAGAAAATTTATAGGGACTTGATAAATCAAATTGAGAAAAATGGGTTAAGATTTGATGAAATTGACATTGATAAAAGGGAAATTTTAAGATCAATCAAAATTGAGGTTGAAGAAATTTTTCAGTCTAGCAATCTTGCAATTTGGGCACAGAGAGATTTTATTAATAATCACAAAAATTTCAACAGGGTAGCTATTAATCATTTTGCTAGTCATAAAGGCACTTTGTTTTCTGATAATTATTTAAAGAAGATTTATGAAAAACGACTCTACAAACAACGTAATAGAATTGCTCATAATACATCTTCATATCAACAAAATTTGCCAACATTAAGAACGTTAATTGAAGATGATTATCAATACGACAATTATTTCACATACTTCTCATTATTAATGCTGATTGATAAGATATTCATTGGACTCTATAACAAATACTTGGAAGTAACGGAATGAAATTAAAAAGAAAAAACAACCGCTAACAATGGTAGCTGATGCACAACCCCCAAATTTCAAAGAATAGAATTCATTTGAAAGCTATGTAAGGGCTTTATTTAGAACGAAGCCAAAATTTTAACACCTGATTTTACTTTTTTGAGGGCTCAAAACATATCAAATATGCCAGTATTTAGATAACGAAGATTATTTGAAAATTCAGAAAATAAAAAAATATGTAGATCTTAATGTAAGCTTCCCTAAAAACCGAACTGTTTAAAAGTAGAATAAAAAGCTTAATTTTAAACAGTAATTATGAGAAAAAGTAAATTTAGTCCGACACAAATCGCAAAGATTTTAAAGGAGTTTGATAACGGTAAGCCAGTGCCAGAGATTACTCGTGAACATGGTGTAAGTGCTGCGGCCTTTTACAAATGGAGAAGTAAGTATGCAGGTATGAACTCCAAGGAGCTTAAGCGTTTAAAAGAATTGGAAGAAGAAAACCGTAAACTTAAGCAAATGTATGCCACACTTGCTCTTGACCATCAAATGGCAAAGGAGATTATAGAAAAAAAGCTATAAAGCCTTGTCGTAAGCGAAGTATTACGAAAGAACTTATTCATTACGGCATCAGCAGGGCGTGCCGTGTTCTTAAAATGAGTAAGAGCGTTTACTATTATAAGCCATTGGTTAAGGACGATTCTGAAGTAGAACAGGCATTGAAGCAAAAAGCAGAACAACATTCAGAAGAAGGGTTTTGGAAAGCTTACGACAGATTACGCAATGAAGGGAAATCTTGGAATCATAAGCGTATGCACAGAGTATATGTAGCATTAGGGCTTCCTTTAAGACGAAAAGCAAAGAAACGATTACCAGCAAGAATAAAAGAACCACTTGAAGTTCCTCAACAAATCAACCATACTTGGAGTATGGACTTCGTAACAGACGTTTTAGAAAATAAAAGACGTTTTAGGGCATTTAACATTATCGATGATTATAACAGAGAAGCGCTGCATATAGAGATCGACTTTTCCTTAACCAGTAATCGTATTGTATGGGTACTTAATCACCTTATCAATAAAAAAGGAAAACCTACAAAGATCAGAATGGATAATGGTCCTGAATTTATCGCACATATAACCAATGAATGGAGTAGGATGCACGATATTGAATTTAAGTACATACAGCCTGGAAAACCAACTCAAAATGCATTTGTGGAGCGATTCAACGGTTCCTATCGAAGAGGTGTACTCAATAAATATATTTTTGAGAATATAGATCAAGTAAGAGAACAAACACAGATATGGATGGATGATTATAACAATCATAGGCCACACGATGCTTTGGGTAAAATTCCACCTGTAAAATATGCTCAAAAGCAACATGACGCTGCCGCTAGGCTCATTTTAAAATAAATTGGCTTTTAAGCAATAATATGAAAGGAAAGCCAATCTATTTTAAAACGGAAAACCATATATTTGGATTAACAAACAGTTCTAAAATAGGGAAGCCTACATTAATAAAACCCGTGACTAACAACTTATAAAATTAATAGCTAGTGCAAGCCTACCTATTTTAGCCCCCAATAAGTTCGGAGTACTATTTTAAATTTCAAATTAATACATTTGAAATTATGAGATATAAGAAATGGACCTTAGAACAGAAGTTAGAAATATTAGCTAGTTCTGAAGAGATAGGTATAGTAGAAGCCTGTCGTAAATATAGTGTTAGTACTGGCACTTTCTATAGTTGGAAAAAGAAGTTTGAGTATAAAGGAGAAGCTGGATTGAAGGTTACCTACGATACCAAAAGTAAAGAGCTTAAAGCTGCAGAGGAAGAAAATCGTGTATTGCGAAAGTTACTTAGTGATAAAGAAATAGAACTAGAGGTACAGCGAGAACTCTTAAAAAAAAGTTTGGGACATCAGATCCAAGAAAGATTTAGTAGATGTAACCTATGAAAAGCACAAGTGTAGCAAGACAAAAATTATAAAAATGGTGGGTATTGTTGAGAGTAGTTATTATAGAGTTCCTAGCGGTGGCAAAAAAGGAAATAAGCCATCTAGAAAAACCTTTCACAATACAAAAGGTTTTGTGTCACAAGATGTCCTAGTAACTTCTATAAAGGAGATCTTACAGC
Organism: Tenacibaculum tangerinum; assembly: GCF_029853675.1. Classification (NCBI taxonomy): domain Bacteria; kingdom Pseudomonadati; phylum Bacteroidota; class Flavobacteriia; order Flavobacteriales; family Flavobacteriaceae; genus Tenacibaculum; species Tenacibaculum tangerinum. Next base: position 1,027,627 of record NZ_CP122539.1, read on the forward strand.
ACGAGTTTATAGATTGTGGATATCGATTAATGACTAGCTATTTGAATAGAGATGGTTACACTATCAACCATAAAAAGCTATACAGAATTATGAAAGAAGAAGGATTGTTAAAGCTTTGCAACAGAATAGATAGAAGTGGTTCTGGACGTAAATTTGTAAAATTCAGAAAGGTTCAAACCAATAGACCATTAGAATGCTTAGAAATGGATATAAAGATGGTTTGGATACCTAGTGAAGGCAAAAACGCTTACTTACTCTCTGTAATTGACGTTCACACACGCAGAATATTAAAGGATTATTTTTCATTTACTATTAAACAAAACAATGTAATAGCACTGCTATCAGAGTTATTTGAAGATTATGAATATCCTAATAACGTGGTCATTAGAAGTGATAATGGCAGTCAATTTATAGCAAAAAAAGTACGTGAATATTTAGGTTTAATCGGAGTCCAACAAGAGTTTACACATATTGCCACACCAGAAGAGAACGCACATATTGAAGCCTATCACGGCATATTAAAAAAAGAAGTTTTTAAAAGGTTCGATTATCAATACTTTGGTGAAATAGAACAGATACTAAAGCGTTACCTGAAATTTTATAACAATAGAAGACTTCACGGCCTATTGGGACGCATAACTCCAATGGAAAAATGGAATGCAGATGAACATCTAATTACTATGAAAAAATTAACAGCTTAACTAATAATCGAAATTTGAAAGATTACTCTTGTTTTATAGGGGTCAAAACACTACCTACGAAAATCCTCACGGATTTTCTATTCGGTTTGAATTTGCTAAATTAGATGCTTGAAGCACATCACTAATCTTATACAAACACGTTAGCAAATATACCCGAATGAGTTACGACCTATACTTTTATAGAAAAAAAGCGAGTCCTATTACAAAGGAGAAAATTCAAGTGGAATTTAAAGAAATGATTACGATTGATATTAGTGAGGTCGACACCCAAATCCATTACGAAAATGAACGAACAGGAGTTTATTTCTTAATAGATATCAACGAGCCGAATAAAGAAAAAGAAGATATTGAACTTTTCGACAGCTTTGAGGGATTTGAAAATACTGATATAAGTGCTTCAATAAACTTTCTTCGACCAGATTATTTTGGACGTGAAATCTTTCCAATGCTTGGTGAAATCTGCGAAAAATTGGACTTATACGTTTTCAATCCACAGGAGTCCGATGAGACAAGAGAGCGACCTTTAAAATGGACAGCAACCGAACTTATAAAACATTGGACTGACCATAACGCTCAAGTATCAAAACAGCAGTTTGAGAAATTAGAACTAAAATATTATCCAAAGGACAAGTCTGACAAAATTTGGGAATACACAAGTATGATTGACACATTGGAAAATGAAATAGAAGAAGACATCTACATTCCGAATCTTTTTATGATTATGAATGAAAAGACCAAAGGTGTTTTTTCATATATAGTTTGGAGCCAAAGTATCCCTCTGATTTTGCCAAAAGTTGACTTTGTCATTCTTGTTAAAAACTATAAAAAGCTATTCAAGAAAATTGAAGAAATCGGAATCGTAAAATATGAGGATATTGTTTCAAAATTCGCCAAAGAATTTGAAAAATTTGACAATAACAAAGTGGACTGTTTGATTTTAAGACAGAAAAATGCGGACAAAATAAAAAAAGAATTTAATTCATTTCCAATTTGGAAATCGCATAAAGAATTCGGACCACAAATCGGACTTGACAATTTTGTAAATAATAAATAACTGTTGCCAACAATGGTAGCTGATGCACAAACCCCAAATTTCAAAAAAAGGAATTTATTTGAAAGCTATGTAAGGGTTGTGTTTAGAACGAAGTCAAAATTTTAACTCCTTATTTTGCTTTTTTTCTGAGCTTAAAACGAAATTTATTAAGTGATATCGTACGTTTTTTAACCAAAACACAAAAGTAGTTACTCCACTTACAAATTGTAGATCTAAAAGTTCTTTTAATATGCGATAAAAGCTTTCTTGGGGTACATGCGCACTCAACTGAAAGGAAGTGAACAGTTTTTCTTGATACGCTTTTTTGCCTTGCATGATTAAATACACGATTTATACATTTGAAAAACAATAACTTAACATGAAAAACCTCTTCCGTATTGTGAAAAATAAATCGTATATTGGGGTTGTGCAACAGCCACACTGGCTATAGTTAATTGCTTCTGACTTTCCTTGCGGAAAGTCCTAGCAAATTTGCTATCTTCGGTTTTCGGCGGAAAATCCTCGCGGATTTATCCGCAACGAAACCATGGCCAAACACGTTGGCATTCATAACAAAATTTAACTCAAAAGAAAATATAGAACATCTCTTTAATTTAAAATGGGAATAATAATACTCTTAATCTGTGTTGGGACTTTATTTTATTTCTGGAATAAAAAAGTAAATTTTTATAATGACAGGAATGGAAAGGAAAAAATAATTGGAGAATTCATAAAATATGAATTAGTGACCCGAAAAGTTATGAGAAATGAATACCATACTACGGTGTATCCTTTTGTCAAAATCTATCTTGATAATGGTGAAAGTGGAACTTTTAAATTGAACTTTAATAATGAATTGGCTAAGAGCTTTAACAAAGGTGAAAAGATTGAACTTTTTTGGAGTAATAATGAATTGTTATATTGGAAAGCGTATGAAGTTGGAATTTTAAAGTATTTACCAAAAAAATGGATATTTTGAATAAAAGAAATCATTATAAAGAATTATAAACGGAAATTATTAATTTTGAATTCCCTCTAAATTACGAAATGCCAACAAGATGTATAATTAATTGCGGCTGAAAAATCTTGCTGATTTTCGCGTAACTAATCTTATACAAAAAGTTGTCTTTAATTAAACAGATAAAACATAACCGAAAAAAGATATTCCTGATTATTTTATCAATAATTATAGTACCTGTTTTGGGTTTAAAAGCTTACGTTGAAATAGATAATATTATTTATGAAAGTCGAATTGAAAAAATGAATATGCAGAGCAACCAGATTGAAAGCCCAATTGAGCATAAAACGTTGAAAATGGATGGTTATGACATTCATTATTTCGTGTCAGGAAAAGAACATAACGATTTGATTGTGTTTTTACATCCTGCATTTTCAGACCACAGAGCATTTGACCTGCAAGTAGATTATTTTTCTAAGAATTATCGAGTAATAACTATTGATTTTATTGGGCATGGATTATCAAAAGCAAATAAGTCAAAAGACAAAATTGATGCTTCCTCAAAACACATAGAAAAGATTCTTGAAATCGAAGGATTTGATAAAGTGCACATTGTTGGTGTTTCAATGGGGGCTTTGATTGCACAATATTTTGCTCTTCAATATCCAGAAAAGATTTTATCTCTTACAGCATTGGGCGGTTACAATATTAATAAGGAAAATAAAGAAGTTACCAAAGCTCAAAGCTCTTCTAATTTTGCATTGGTTCTTAGAGCTATCTTTTCAATGAACTCATTTAGAAAGAAAACTGCTAAAATAACTTGTCATACTGAGAGTGGACAGGCTTTGTTTTACAAAACTGCAAGTCTTTATGAAAGAAAATCATTTATGGTAATGCAAGGACTTCAAAATGTGATTAAAGATAGAGAGAATGTAATAACAGAATATCCAACTTTGATTTTAACAGGTGAGTTTGACATTGATTTAGCAAAGAAAATGGCAAAAGAGTGGCATTCCGAAATTGATAATAGTGAATACTATATGATTGAGAATGCAGGACATTGTGCTAATATTGACAAACCACTGGAATTTAATGAAATAATGGAAGAATTTATTCAAAAGAAGAAAAATAACTAAGCCCATCATTTTATATAAGTAATGGCAGGAAAAGTACAAAACATCAAGGTTTGTAGCCAGCTCGAACAGGGTGGCGGTTTGAAAGGGAACTACCACGCAATCTGCCACTACTCATGAAATTTACCGTTGGCAAACAGTTGAACAAACCAAGAAAAAATAGAAATATAATTAAAGCTCAATCTTTCTAAAGAAATTTAAAACTGAAATTGAAGTCGAATAAAACAAATACGAATTGAATCAATGACTATAGAATTTAAAAACAAACGTGAAAGACAAACCATAGGCTTGTTCTTTGGAATCGTTTGGATTATTATGGGTTTATTAAAAATATTTGTACCTGAAAAATTTGAATGGACAAATACATGGTTTCTAATATTAGCTATTATTTTTATTTATGGGCTTTTTTATCGAAAAAAGAAACAATATCTGACTTTGGAAAATGGTGTGATTTCAAAAAACTCTTTATTTCACAAACCGTTAAAAGTGTCAGAAATAAAACGGATTGAAAAAAAAGCGAAAAAGTATATTCTGAAAACAGATTTAAGAAAATTTACAATTGACACGAAAATTATAGCAGAAGAATCGCTATCGAAATTAAATACGGAATTGAATAAACTGAATGTAGAATGGAATTAAAAACCGATTTCACAACACCGTGTAAAAATAATTGCTTGGTTCTTGCCTACTTACGAAAATCCTCGCGCATTTTCTATTCGGTTTGTATTTGCTAAATTAGTGGCTCAAACACGCCACTAATCTTATACAAACAAGTTGTACATAATGCTGAAAAAACTGAATTACATATCAATTTTCGTTCTGATTTTAACCTGTATTTCGTGCAAAAACGAAAAGAAAAATAACGGACTGAATTCAAATGCGGAATCGGAATTAAAAACTGATTCTATAAATGCTTACAACGAATTGGCTAATCCTGACAAAAAAGAAACGTTTACGATTTCTGAATATAATACAGACAATCCAGAAATTGAAAATATAAAACGACCTGAAAAAACTATCATACGAAATTTAGAAATTGACACAACTCAAGCGTTTGGAATTTGGACTCAAGACCCAAACGGACCTCACGCAGACTTTTGGTTGACTTCAGAATCATTCTATGTTGTAGACTATGACGGAGAAGGCGCGATGCCTTATATTTTGGACAAAAATAAAATCACGATTTTTTACAATGATTTTATTCAAAAAGGAATAATTACATCAACAAAAAACGACACATTAAAAATTAAATGGTCTGACTTTGACGTAGAAACCAAATATGTGAAATTTGAAAACTAAAAAACACTAAGTACAACAACTTGTTCTCGCCTACTTCTGAAAATCCTCGCGGATTTTCTATTCGGTTTGTATTTGTTAAATTAGGTGCTTAAAACACGCCACTAATCATACACAATCACGATGTATACAATTTGAGTAGAATCATAAAAATATCGACAATAATTACATTTCTAATTTTAAATTCCTGCAATCTAAAAAAATCAAATATTGATAAAGCCGAGGATTTAAAAAAAGAAAACGACTCCATATATTACAAATATGAAAGTGCAACAATAGATAAAATCAAATTTGAGTTTTTCATTGACAAAAATGGAGAATTTAAAATCAAAGATACATCAGGAGAAATACAGTTTTCACAGACTGAAAATGTAACGGATTTTGAAATAAAAGACTTTGATAAAGATGGGTATAAGGATGTAATTATTATTCATCCTTCAAATAGAGTTTTGGAAACTTTATTGCTCTACAACTCCAGTTTGCAAAAGTTTATTCTTATAGATAATTTTACTAATTATCCTAATTCTCAAAAAATTGAATCTAGTGGATTTTATTACTCTTATCAAGGAACTGGCTGTGCCCAAAATGATTGGCTTAGTCACTTGTATTTGATAAATAATTATAAAATTATTGATAAAGGATTGATAAAGGGATTTGGGTGCTTAAAAAATGAGAAAAACGGAATTTACATTTACAAGTTTGCTGAAAAAGATACATTACTAATAGAATATGTAAAAAATGAAGATGGATTTGGGCAAGAAAAATTTGATTTCATAGATAATTATTGGATTAATAATCTTGACAAGTTCAATAAATAAAAACTGGTTACAACAACAGTAGCTGATGCACAACCCCAAATTTCAAAAAATGGATTTCATTTTAAAGCTATGTAAGGGTTTTATTTAGAACGAAGCCAAAATTTTAACTCCTTATGTTGCTTTTTTGAGGGCTTAAAACATATCAAATATGCCAGTGTTTAGATAACGAAGATTATTTGAAAATTCAGAAAATAAAAAAATAGGTAGATCTTAATAAGATCAGTGGCTAACAACTTATAAAATTAATGGCTAGTGCAAGCCTACTTACGAAAATCCTTGCGGATTTTCTATTTGGTTTGTGTTTGCTAAATTAGATGCCAAAATACGCCACTAATCATACACCAAACGTTGTGCAACATATGAAACAAATATCAGCAATTACCTTATTATTTATATCATTACTCTATTCTTGTGGCATTCAAACCGAAAGAATAGAAGAAAAATTAATGGATTGTAATAATCAAAGTTTTGTTGATGGTGGAAAACAACTAAAGGAATTATTAATGGACTATGAGTCCAATTTGATAAAGGCAAACATTATTTCAGATAATACAGGTAAAAGTTATTTAAAAATAATAAACCAAATATCCAATGGTATTGAACCTAAAGAAAAACCTTATTATTCATTCGGAGAAAAGCTAAACGGAATTGAAAAAAATCAAAATTCTATATCAAACACTTGCTTACAAACGGTATTATCAGACTCTACAAAGTATGATTTTAAAAAGTTTTTGAGATTTCAAAACTCATTAGAGAATGCCATCAGAAATGCTAGAGATTTAAGAATAGAATTATTAGCAACGGAATTTTCGAGTACATTATCCGAAAAAGATTTTGAACTTGACTTTTACAAAATGAAGGCATTTTTGCTATTCGATATGTTGCGTCCATATAACGGAATAAATCTGGCTTTACCTAAAAAGAACTACGACTTAAAAAACGCCTTTAGAATATACTTGAACAAGGAGAACAAAATATTTATAAATAATACAGAGATTCCACTTAAAAGTTTGAAATCTAAAATAGTTAAATACTACAAAGACAATGAATCTAAATCTGTAATTTTAATAAAAACAGATGAAGAAACAATGTATTCAGAATATATTACTGTTCAAAACGAAATACAGTCTGCACTTAATTTAGTTAGAGATAATTCATCTAACAAAAAGTTTGGAAAAAAGTACGCTGATTTAACTGATAAAGAACAAAAATTAATAAATGAACACTACCCAAAATCAATAATTGATGAATAAAAATACATTGCGCAACAAAGAACTGAGGTAAAAACAACTAATTTTTATACTTTTTCAATCCAAGCTACTTTGATAGTTTATACCATAAGGTAAACCACTTTTTATAATTGTAAAGGCTTGTTTTAACATGATTCGTCCTAAATACAAGCACTTTTTAATCAACCATTAATGCAACACCTTAAATAATAATTCTTTTAAAATATCGGCATGGGTTTGGTTGGCACCTACTCCTTTGCTTTTTACATCGGCATCGCGTAATAGGGTGATAATTTGCGATACTTTTCGCATCGGGTAGTTACGAGCCGCAACCACATACTCGTCTACAAAATACGGATTCACCCCCAAGCTTCTGGCTACTGAAGATTTCGATTTGTCTCGTAATCCATGGTACATGAGTAACTGCGTAAAAAAACTATTCAGTAACGAAATGGTCATGACTAAGGGATTGTTCTTCGGATTTTGTGCAAAATAATTGATAATTCTGTTCGCTTTCACCACATCGCGCTGTCCTACCGCTTTTCGTAACTCGAAATTGTTAAAATCTTTAGAAATCCCAATATTTTCTTCGATATGCTTATCGGTAATAATGGTTTGTGCAGGCAATACTGTAGTGAGTTTATCGAGTTCGTTGCTAATCTTGCTAAGGTCAGTTCCTAAAAACTCGACGAGCATTTGTGCTGCTTTGGGTTCGATATTAAATTTTCTTCCCGACAATACCCTACGAATCCAATCCGAAACTTGGTTTTCGTATAGCTTTTTACTCTCGTAGATGAGTCCGTTTTTAGCAATGGCTTTATACGCCTTTTTGCGTTTATCAAGTTTTTTGTACTTGTAATTGAACACCAACACCGTACTCGGTTGCGGATTTTCGGCATAGGACTCAATTTTGTCAATCGAACGGCTTAGGTCTTGGGCTTCTTTGACAATGATGACCTGCCTTTCTGCCATCATCGGAAATCGCTTTGCCGACGACACAATTTCTTCTATCGACACATCACGACCGTACATCACTACTTGATTGAAGCCTTTTTCAGCTTCCTCCAACACATTCTCTTCTATATAATCAGAAATTTTATCGATGTAATAGGGTTCTTCCCCCATTAAAAAATAAATGGGCTTAATATTGCCTTCTTGAATATCGGATATGATGGATTTAATTTCGTTCATGTTCGTTCTTCTACCTTTTTGGTGTTGTTATTAAAAATGGTATAGCTAAGTAGTAATGAACTACGTGACTATCTCTTTTCTAGATACAGATTGCTTCACTTTTCACTATCTTGAGCAACCCTCGAAAAGTTGGCAATGACCTTGTTTTCGTCATTACGAAGGAGGTTACGACTGAAGTAATCTTACGCTCGATATACAGATTGCTTCACTTTTCACTTCGACTTTAATTTATCTTGAGCGAAGTCGAAAAGCTCAGTGTCCGGTCGCAATGACTGATAATTTTCTTACTTTTGGGCTATGCAAGAACTCAATCTTCCCAGCTATACATTCAAGCTCAAAAGTAACGAAAATAAGACGCTTATTTTTGATAATTTGAGAAAAAAGTATGTCGTGTTAACTCCTGAAGAATGGGTACGTCAGCATTTTATACACTGGTTGATTAAAGAAAAAAACTATCCAGTTTCGCTCATTGCTATTGAAAAACAACTGGTAATCAACAACCTAAAAAAACGTACCGATATTGTCGTTTTTGCATCTAGTGGGCATCCGAATATTATTGTGGAATGCAAAGCACCGCAGGTAAAAATCACCCAAGACACGTTTGACCAAATTGCACGCTATAACCTAACACTCAATGCCAACTACTTGATTGTTACCAACGGATTGCAACACTTTTTCTGTAGACTCGATAAAGAACAAGAGACATATGTGTTTTTAAGAGATATTCCCGAGTACGGTTGAAACAAAAAGAGCAACGTAAAAACCCACTTTAAAAATTCAAAGCAGATTTTTTTATTCTTCTAAATGTTTGGTAAAATGGTTTTTCAAAACATAAATTTGTACAAAGACCATTAGCGTAAAACAGAAACATGCAGACAGCATGAGATTCGATATGGTAATGTTTTCAAATACATTTGGGAGTTGTATATTCGGTATATACTCCATTTTTAGCGATGGTATTTTCAGCCAAGTTGATGACGTTCCTTTTGATACAAACAACATACTAACCACTGCTATTGCTGCCAAAACAACCCATACTTTTTTAGAAATCAACGGCTGTGCCTTGTAAATAGATGACGCCTCTTCTTTTAAAATGGCATGCATCGTATTTGCGGTAAAATTAACAGACGGTGACGCCTCCTCTATTTCACCGATATACTTTTTTGCAAAAGCATCCAACTCTTTTCTATTTTTATTTTCTCCCATAATGATCAATAAATTCAGGTGCTACTTTTTGCTCTATGATACTCAGTAACCTTTTTCTCGCTCTGTGTAGCTTTACTTTTACATTCGTTTGAGACATATCGGTTACTTCTGTAATTTCTTTTAAGCTTAACTCTTCAAAATAAAACATCCATAATACCAAACGTTCTTCTTCTGGCAAACTTTGCAAACAATGACGTATTATGTGTGCTCTTTCCTTGCGTTCAATTCCTTCTAAAATACTATCTGTCGATTGTATTTTATTAATGGTAATCTCGTCGATCGTATCGGTATGGTACTTTTCTTTGTTCTTTTTTAAGTTATCTAAACACGTTCTGTACGCTATTTTATATAGCCAAGTAGAAAACTTCGATGCTCCTTTAAACGTGCTCAAATTCTTATACGCTTTGATAAAAGCATCTTGTGATATCTCTTCTGCCTCTTCACTACTCCTGACCATTTTTAACGCCAACGAAAAAACCATTCCTTTGTACTTTTCAACTAAAAAAGCATAAGCATTGGTATCTCCTTTAAGAATTTTATCTATATAAATTTGATCGTTGATAATAGTCATTTTATACTATGACTGAATTTTTTAAAAAAAGGTTACAAGTATTGCGTAAAAAAAATAAAAATTTTCTGTAACCTTTTTCAAAGTGCAACTGTCATACTTGCAAACACATTAAAAATAATCATTTTAAACTTAAAAATATGGAAGTAGCAATTGTATTTATGTTCTTATTTGCAGTAGTATTCGGAATCTTTTATTTATTTTATTCAACAAGAAATAAAGAACGTTTGGCTTTAATTGAAAAAGGGGTCGATGCCAAAATTTTTATGCAGGGAGAAAAAAAACGTTCAACCTTAACAGGAAGAATCATCGTTTTAAATTTAGCTTTATTGGCCATGGGAATCGGTGTAGGTGTTTTATTAGGAGCGATTTTAGGTTCTTGGTTGGGCTACAATGGTTCATGGGAAATGCGTCCAGCAAATGCTGTTAGTTCTGAAGTTTTTTATGTTGCTTCTATTTTTATTTGTGCGGGTGGTGCCTTGCTTATAGGATTCAACCTCACAAAAAAATTAGATAAGGAGTAGTTACTTGTTAAAATAGAGGTTTCTTTACCCTAATATGTTAAAAGAGAATAAAGCTGATTTTATTCTCTTTTTTGTTTTGTAATTTAGTAAACTAAATTCCGTAACATGAGAAAACTCACAGTACTATTGTTTTTTATTTCTGCGACAATCATCGCACAGACCGACACTAAAATATACGATATTATCCATGCTGTTTCTGCAGATAAGATTAAAGCTGATATTACCACTCTTGCTAATTTTGGTACAAGACATACGCTGAGCGATACCATTTCTGACACACGAGGAATCGGTGCGGCCCGTCGTTGGATTAAGGCTGAATTCGACAAAATTTCTTCTGATTGTAATGGTTGCTTGGAGGTGTTTTATCAAAAAGATTTGGTAAAAAAAGAAACGAATCAAAGAATTCCGAAAGATGTATGGGTGGTGAATGTGGTGGCTATTCAAAAAGGAAGAAAATATCCGAATAATTATATTGTAATGAGTGGCGATATCGACTCAAGAATTTCCGACCCCAATGATTATACGAATGATGCTCCTGGTGCCAACGACAATGCTTCCGGTATGGCGGGTACTATCGAAGCGGCCCGTGTGTTGAGCAAGTATACTTTTGAAAACAGTATTATTTATGTTGGTTTGTCTGGTGAAGAACAGGGATTGTTTGGCGGAAAAGGATTGGCTGCCTATGCCAAAGAAAAAAACTGGAATATTGTTGGAGTACTGAATAATGACATGATTGGAAACATTAAAGGTGTCGACGGAGTCATAGATAATCGAACTTTTAGAATTTTTTCTGAACCTGTACCTCCCAACGAAACAGAACGTCAACGAAGAGCCCGTCGCTTTTACGGTGGCGAAGTCGATGGAATTTCACGTCAACTAGCACGTTACATTTACAACACTACCAAAACGTACATGCCAGAAATGAATCCGAAAATGATCTATCGCTTAGATAGGTTTGGTCGTGGCGGACATCATAGACCTTTTAACGATGCTGGCTTTGCAGGTATTCGAATTATGGAAGCGCATGAAAACTACACGCAACAACATCAAGATATTCGAACCGAAGATGGTATTGAATATGGAGACCGCTTAGAATTTGTAAATTTCGAGTATGCTAAAAAATTAACCGCTGTAAATGCCATTAATTTGGCGAGTATAGCCTCTGCTCCTCCTTCACCTAAAAATGTAGGGATTGGCGGTATTGTTGAAGCTTCTGCAAAACTCCAATGGGATGCCGTTGGCGGTGCTAAAGGCTATAAAATTTATTGGAGAGATACCACTTCGCCTACTTGGGACAACTTTAAATATGTAGAAAATACAACTGAATTTACACTGGAAGGAATTGTTGTTGATAATTACTTCTTCGGAGTAAGTGCTGTAGGTAAAGACGGACATGAAAGCATTGTTGCATTCCCTTCAAAAATTATACGTTAGTAAATGGAGCACAAACCTCATTTATATTTTGAAACCGATAAAGAGTGACGTACTTGGTTTTTACTCAACCTTTAAAAAACAACGATAATGAACACTATTTTAATTACAGGAGGTACTGGTTTAATCGGAAGTGCACTCACCAAAAAATTGAACGACAAAGGGTACAGGGTACATATTCTTACCAGAAGCCCTAAAGAGAACAACGAATTTCGTTGGGATATCAAAGAGGGTTACATTGATAAAGATGCCTTTGCGAACGTGCGTTATATTATTCATTTGGCAGGCGCAGGTATTGCAGACGAGCGTTGGACTGATGAGAGAAAACAAGAGTTGGTCGACAGCCGCGTGAAAACGGCAAATTTATTATTTCATAAAGTACAAGAATATCAAGTTTCGATTAAAAAGTTTATTTCGGCATCAGGTATTGGCTATTATGGAGCTGTTACGAGTGATAAAATATTTGCAGAGAATGATGCCCCAGGAAGTGATTTTATTTCTGAAACTTGCGTTCAATGGGAGAATGCTGCTCGACAATTTGAACATATAAATATTCCTGTGACAATTTTAAGAACTGGTGTGGTACTAACAAAAAATGGTGGAGCTTTGCCAAAAATGAATACTCCTTTATTTTTAGCTGCTTTGGGAAATGGTAAACAGTACATGCCTTGGATTCATATTGATGATTTGTGCGAGCTTTATATCAAAGCGATTGAAGATGAAAAATTTACAGGAGCTTATAATGCCGTTGCTCCTGAACACCAAACCAATGAGAGCTTTACAAAATTATTAGGAAAAGTGATCGATAAATGGGTACTTCCTATAAATGCTCCTTCTTTTATTTTAAAACTAGTTTTAGGAGAAATGGCGTGTATTTTACTTGAAGGAAGTCGTATTTCTGCAGAAAAAACGAGTGAGTTTTACAATTTTAAATTTCCTGATTTACGAACTGCTTTGAATGCAATTTATAATGACTGACATACGTAGATGTTGTGAAACAACTACTTTTCTTGATACTCTAATCTTAACAGTACATTATTTCAGAATAGAAAAAAGATAAAACGAAAATAAGCCGTCTAAATAGCACTATTAAGACGGCTTGTTGTGTAATTACGAAGATGTATTACTTTTCTTCTGGAAATAATATCTTGTTTAGAGCCTCTTTGTCTTTGTTTAATTTTTCTTTTTGCTCTTTTATTCTTTTATCAAGTTCATTTAATTTTTCATTAGTCTTACGAAGTACTTCTTCTTTTTCATTAGCTTCTTCTTCAGACATCTGGTTATTTTCTTTTGCCTCTTTTATTCTCTCTTTGGCTTTTTTAACTTTTTCTTTTCCTCTTCTAAAAACATCTTCACTTTCGAGAATAGTTTGTTCTTGCTCTTCTATTTTTTCTCTCGCTTCTTCCGATCTCATTCTTCCAAACTCTCTACCCGTCATTCCGTTTTTATCGCGACCATAGGCATTTCCTTTTCCCTTATTTTCTTTAAAGCTTTTTTCTTTTTTATGTGCTTTTTTTTCTTTCTCTTTAGACCACTCTTTATCCTCTTTAGCTTTCTTTTTTCCTTTTTGCTTTACTTCATCTAGTTCTTCTAATTCTTCTTTTGCTTCTTTTTTCTGTTTTGCTTCTATACTTTTTTCTTTTCCTTTACCTTTTCCTTGCGCAAATGTTTGTTGTGTACCTATAAAGGCAAAAAGCATTACAATTGATGCTATTAATTTTATATTCTTCATAATAACGATGTTTATTGGTTGATTATATACTATCTATCTTTTGCAACTGCTCTTCAAGCTTTTTTGTTGCTTCGTTTAATTTTTCCATACCTTCTTTTACTTGACTTTCAATAGAATCTATCTTCTGAATAGCCGCCTCTATTTTCTTTTCATCTTCTTGTTTCTTCTTATCTGTACAAGAAATCATTAAAAGGAATCCAAATGTTACAATTAATAGTTTTTTCATAATGTTAAATGATTAGTTTTATACTTACTCTGTTAGTTTTGACACTTTTGTGATTAAAAAGTCACTATTTTTTAAATGAAAAAAAGAAACCAGTACCTAATCTACTGGTTTCTTTTAAAGCTAAATTATTTTAAGGTGTTATGTTTTCTTCTTTTGCTAATAAACCAAAAAACTTATCTAAGTTTGGTAAAATAACGATTCGAGTTCTTCTGTTCTTTGCTCTATTTTTTGCAGTGTTATTTTCTACCAATGGCATCGAACTACCTCTACCAGAAGCAATTAATCTGTTCGAGTCTACTCCATATTTTTTCTCTAAAAGACGAACGATTGAAGTGGCTCTTTTAACACTTAAATCCCAGTTATCTTGTAGCACTCCACTATTATATGATCTTGAATCTGTGTGACCTTCGATCATCACATCCATACTAGGCTCTGATTGAATTACATCTGCTAATTTATTAATTAGTTTGTATGCATTCTTTTTAACCTTATAACTTGCTGTGTTAAACAACATTTTATCAGAAATAGAAATCATTACCACAGTTTGATCAATATCAATATTAAGATCGTCACTATTTTCTAACTCCGAAGCTTTTAATGACTTTTGAAGGTTGTAAGCAACCGCTAAATTCATAGAGTCTTTTAAAGTTTTTGCTGTTGCTAATTTTGCTGGATCAACATTTTTTAACGTTTCTTTCATTTTCTCTTTCAGGCTGTTAGAAATAACGGCTGATTTTCCAACGACTTCTAATTTAACATTGTTCTCTTCAGAAAGTGATTCGTTAACGCTTTTTAACGAGTTGATCTTTTCGTTGTACGCATCTACTCTTTTCTCAATTTTAGCAAACTTGGCTTCTAATTGTTGCTTTTCTAGTGTGGTTTTTTGAAGGTTTCCTCGGGTATCGTTATACCTTTCTTCTAGTTCTACATACTTCTTTTTTGATACACAAGAAGTTGTAATTGATATTAACAATAACAGTAAGGGGATAAATAATTTTCTCATAATTTAATAATGTAATTTAAGTTAAAATGATATATAAGTTATAGTTCTATATAACTTAATAAATTGCGTTATATTTTACTTATGGTATAAAAAAATACGTTTAAAATAGTTTTTTTGGTTCTCTTTATAAAGTAGTGTTGAGAAGTAAAACCCGTATTGTTTTTTAACTTTATATACTTAAAAGAACAAGCTATACATATTGAAATAGAAGTGTTTCATTCAGTCTTAAACCAGCGTTGTTCACTAGAGAAAAAAACACTTTATTTTGTTGTATTCTCACCTTTCTTATCGAAGTTTTATTAGATAATGCTACCAAAAAATAGTATTCCTACAGAGTTAGTGTACAGAGAGTCAAGCTGATTTTACAAAAAACCACACTTTTCGTTTTTACATAATTGTTATAGAATTCTATACAGTAACATTAAAAAGCATCGATTTGAAAATTCTTTGATATGCTATTCTTTTGTTAAACTCGTTGTTATACTGGTTGTAGTTTCTTGTCCTTTAATGTACATTGTCATATTATTTTTTGACTTTATAGGTAGCCCTGAATCTCTGTCTATATCCATTGAACCGGTAATATCACCAGTTGCCATTCCACTGACTTTTCCCGATATATCTATTATAATATTTTTTGATGATATAGATGCTACTTTGTAGTTAAAAACAAAGTCTATTGTTCCATCACTTTTAGTCGCTGTCCAGGTGTCTCCCACTTTAACAGCTTCTTTAGGGTATATGATACTCCCTGCTTGATTTGTAAAGTTATTAGCACCTTCAATATCATTAGGTTCTATTTTCGTTTCTAAAATATTTCCTAACTTATCTCCCTTTGTTATAATAGTAGCTGATAATAGGGGCTGCATTTTAGATTTCATTCTTTTTCCTATTTCATCTAATTCTTCGTCTTTTTTAGAAGAATCGAAAGAAATGTTCATTTCTCCTTGCTTCATTTCCATTGCCATCTTAGTAATTTTTGAACTACTTTCATACGTACTATCAGAGACATTAGTAATGATAAATTTCGTTTGTATATCGTTATCAGTTGTCATAAAACCATCTCCCATTGATTGGGTCATATTCATGTCCATCGTGTACTTTTGTCCTTTCTCATAGTTTAAACGAAGTAGCACTTTTTCTTGTGCTGTACTTATCGTTGTTACTCCTAACAAAAGTGCTATTAAAAAATTTTTCATTTTTTTGATTTCTATTAATGTTTTAAAAAAGCTAATATAAGTAAAATAAAAAGGCTTAAGAAAATACCCTAATCCGTTTGGGGCACATGCATCTAAAAAGGTTGAAATTCTTAGTAAAAAAACCTCCGTTTTTAACAGAGGTTTTTTACTTTTATATCATTGTTATGAATGAATTCTACTCAGTAACATCAAAAGCATCTATTTAGAATGTTGTTTGATATGCTGTTCTTTGGTTAAATTCGCTATCATATTGGTTGTTGCATCTTGCCCTTGAATCTTCATTGTCATACTAATTTTTGATTCTAATGCCATCCCTGAATCTCTTTCAATATTCATTGAACCATTAATATCTCCAGTTGCAATGCCACTGACTTCTCCCGATATGTCTATGAAAACATTTTTTGATGATATAGATGCTACTTTGTAGTTAAAAACAAAGTCCATTCCTCCCTCACTTTTAGTCGCTGTCCAGGTGTCTCCCACTCCAACAGCTTCTTTCGGATATACAATACTCCCTGCTTGTTTTGTAAAATTATCAGCACCTTCAACGTTACTAGGCTCAACCTTAGTTTCTATAACATTTCCTAGGTTATCTCCTTTTGTTATGATTGTAGCAGATAGCATAGGCTTCATTTTAGAACTCATCATTTTACCTGTTTCATCTAATTCTTCATCCTTTTTAGTTGAATCGTATGACACACTTATTCCTGCTTGATTCATATCCATTACCATTTTGGTAATTCTAGAGCTACTTTCAAAGGTATCATCTGAAACTTCAGTTATAGTATATTTCATTTGAATGTGCATATTATTTGTCATAAACCCAGCACCTACATCTTGATCCATTTTCATATCTATCATGTACTTTTGTCCTTTTTCATAGTTTAAACGAAGTAGCACTTTTTCTTGTGCTGTACTTATCATTGTTACACCTAACAAAAGTGCTATTAAAAAATTTTTCATTTTTTTGATTTCTATTAATGTTTAAAAAAGCTAATATAAGTAAAAATAAAAAGGCTTAGGAAAATACCCTAAGCCTTTCAAAAGTTATACTCTATCTTTTAAAAATCTTGGTTTACATCCCAAGATTCTAAAATATCTTTTAAAGTTTTAATAAACATTCCACCCAAAGCACCATTTACTACTCGATGGTCGTACGAATGTGAAACAATCATTTTGTGACGAATACCTATAAAGTCTCCCTCAGGAGTTTCAATAACAGCTGGCTTTTTAACAATAGCTCCTAAAGCTAAAATGGCAACTTGGGGTTGATTTATAATTGGAGTACCTGTTATACTTCCAAAGCTACCAACATTTGTTACGGTATACGTTCCTCCTTGAATTTCATCTGGTTTTAATTGATTTGCACGGGCTCTAGCTGCCAAATCATTTACTTGTTTGGTCATACCTACTAAATTTAACATATCAGCATTTTTAATTACTGGTACAATTAAATTTCCGTCAGGTAAGGCTGCTGCCATTCCTAAGTTTACATTTCCTTTTTTAATAATGGTATCACCGTTTACAGAAATGTTTATCATAGGGTGCTTCTTAATGGTAGAAGCCACAGCTTGCATAAATATTGGTGTAAATGTTAACTTCTCTCCTTCTCTTTGTTGGAAAGCATTTTTTACCTTGCTTCTCCAATTAACAATATTCGTTACATCAATTTCAATAAACGATTGTACGTGTGCCGATGTTTGAACAGAGTCGACCATGTGCTTGGAAATTAATTTCCCCATACGACTCATTTCTATAATTTCATCTTTACCACTTAATGAAACCAGAGCTGGGGCTGGTGCAGATTGAGGTACCGATTTCTTTTCTGTTGAAGGAGGTACGACAACTTTTGGCTGGTTTCCTCTATTTTCTAGATAGGATAAAATATCATTTTTAGTTACTCTACCTTCTTTACCTGTTCCTTGAATGGTTTCTAACTCTTGTGCAGAGATTCCTTCAGTTTCTGCAATACTCTTTACTAATGGTGAGTAAAAACGGTCGCTTGATGAAGTATCTATAGTAGTCGCCACAGTATCTTTAGCTGCTTCAACTGTTTTTTCAACTGCTGCTACAGTTGCTGGCGCAACCTCTTCTTTTTTAGGGGCTTCTGCTGTAGCTCCTTCTTCGCCTTCTATTTCTATAATTGCAATAGTTTCACCTACTTGTACGACAGCATCTTTTTCAAATAAGATTTCAACTAAGGTTCCTTCTACTTCACTAGGTACTTCGCTATCTACTTTATCTGTAGCTACTTCCACAACGGTATCATCTATATCAATAGTTTCTCCAACTTCTTTTACCCAAGAAGTTATCGTTGCTTCTGCAACACTTTCGCCCATTTTAGGCAACTTCAATTCGTATCTAGCCATGGTTTATAATTTTTAAACGCTTGCGAAGTTACTAAAAAGCAACGATTTTTTCATGATTTTATCCGTTAAATATTTTGGTGGTTTTCTTTATTAATTATACTATCCTCAATTCAGCCATCTAAAAACACATGTAGATTATTGTTATCTCTATAAAAATCAAGTATTTTTAAGAATAACCTAATATTGAATTAAACTTTTGTTTGTTAATTCAAAGTTCTATTTTTGAACTCGTTAACCTATTAAAAATTGTTGAGCATCACTATTGCTAATCTTGATTTCTTATTCGACTGGAGACCTTATCAAGCTAAGGTGTTAGAAAATTTTTCTATACATATAAATGATAATCATTTTCATATCGTTGCGCCACCTGGTTCTGGAAAAACCATTTTAGGGATAGAAATTGTTAAAAGAATCGGTAAAAAAACATTGGTTTTAGCCCCTACTTTAACTATTAGAAATCAGTGGGAAGACCGATTACAAAACTTTTTTACTACCGATTGTAATTTCACACAAATTTCATTTGACATTAAGCATCCTTCTGATATTACCTTTTCTACATACCAGGCTTTACACAGTTTTTATAAGTCTTTTGAAACTAAAGAAGCTTATTACAACTTCTTTAAAAAGCATCAAATAGAAGTTTTGTTATTAGATGAAGCGCATCATTTGAAAAATGCTTGGTGGAAATGTTTGTTTGATTTGAAAGAGCAGCACCTACAAACCGTTGTTGCTTTAACCGCTACTCCACCATACGATAGTGAAAACGCAGAAATTCAGAAGTATTTTAAACTATGTGGAGAAATTGACGATGAAATTGTAGTTCCTGATTTAGTAAAAGAACACAATCTTTGTCCGCATCAAGATGTCGTTTTTCTGTCGAAGCCAGAAGACCAAGAAATTAATTTCATTACCCATTTTCGATTAAAAATAGCTGAGTTTGTTGCTGATATTTTAAACGATACAGAGTTCATATCTTTTCTGAAGCAACATCGGTTTTACGCTAAAACTGAAGAAAATTTAGAAGAAATCTATAAGGATACTGATTTCTTTTCTTCACTATTAATTTTCTTACACGAAGCAAAAGAAACCATTCCTTTTGAAAAGTTAGAAGTATTGGGTTTTGATACAAATGAAACTATTGAATTTCCTTCAATTACGAATGAATGGATTCAAATTTTGTTCCAATACTTGTTAGTGACTGATCGCAATAACCTTATAGAACATGAAGCTTATCTTGATATTTTAGAAAAAAGACTTCGAAAATTAGCTGTGTTCAGTAAGAATAAAGTCAATTTAGTAGGAAATGACCTTTTGTACAAATCATTAAGCAATAGTCCAAGTAAACTAAAAAGTATTACCACCATAGTGCAACAAGAGCAACACAATTTACAAGACGATCTGCGTTGTGTTATTTTATCTGACTATATTAGAAAGGAATATTTGAATTGTTCTCATTCAGAAATCAAAGAAATTAAAAAACTAGGGGTTGTTCCTATTTTTCATCATGTTAGAACCGCTTTAAAAAACAAAAATAATGTAGCGGTACTTACTGGTAGTTTAGTTATTATTCATAGCAGTACGATTGCCAAACTTGGTTTGATTGATGCTATTGACAATTACAATTATACTCCTTTAAAGTCGGATACTGAGTTTGTAATTCTTTCCAATACAAATGCTGCTAAACGCACTATAGTAGAAACTATTACGCAACTTTTTGAGCTTGGCCATATCAAGGTTTTAGTTGGTACACAATCGTTACTGGGTGAAGGGTGGGATGCCCCGTCAATCAACAGTTTAATTTTGGCTTCGGTTGTGGGCTCATTTGTTACTTCTAATCAAATGCGCGGTCGTGCAATTAGAGTAGATAGAAAAAACCCTAATAAAGTGGGCTTAATTTGGCATTTGGCATGTATTGATACTTCGGATGAATCTGGAGGACGAGATTTTGAGATTCTTGCTCGTCGTTTCAATGCTTTTTTAGGGATTTCTAATGACGATGAAGCTATTATTTCTAATGGAATTGAGCGTCTACATCTTCCTTCAAATTTTATTGATGAGGATATTCAACAACAAAACAACAAGACTTTAGAACTTTCTAAAAACAGAAATCTCATTGCTCAACGATGGAAAAGTGCCATCAGCAATGGAAAAGGAATCGTTAAAGAGTTGACTTTTTATACTAAAAGAAACAAACAATTTCCAAAACAAAAAAGGGTCTATTATCAAGATATTGTAAAGTATACCATTGGTGAAATTATTATTGGATTGTCTTTTTTTATCCCTGAGTTTATCATTAGAAACTTGAATATCTTATTACATAAAGGAGTGGTGTACTTCTTATTTGCTCTACTATCTACCTTGGGATTGACTTTCGGCTACAAAATTTATAAATCTGCTCAATTATATGCATACTTCGGATTGATTCACAAGAAAATAGATAAAATGGCCACAGCAGTTTTAAAGTCTCTTTATACGTTAAATCACGTAAATACACCTTTAAACGAGATAAAAATTGAAACCAACTTATTAGCTATGGGAAATGTTTCTTGTACTATTCACGGAGCGAACAGGTATGAAAGCAGCTTATTCATAAAGGCTTTAAATGAGTTGCTACAACCAATTGACAACCCTAAATATTTACTAATCAAATCAAATTGGTTTCGAAGAAAATTAAAGTTACATCACTTTTTTCCTGTTCCAGAAATTTTTGGTGTTCGTAAAAAAGAATGTCAAGTTTTTCATTCTAATTGGAACAAGTATCTTGGTTCCTCTAAGTTGGTATATACTCGAACTATAGAGGGAAGGAAACTGTTACTAAAAGCACGTCTTTTCCATATTCATAATGTGAATAATAAGCTTACTAAGAAAAATATTATTTGGAAATAATCGATATGATTTTAAATTATGAATTATTGGCTATTGGCTATTGGCTATTGGCTATTGGTAAACTAACAAACAAGTTGTACTTTTTATAATATGTATTTCTTTATCGCAAATGGTATTATACGATTTATGGTTTATTATTTCGCATTTTCGTCTATTGTCTCTTCGAGTAAAATTATTTTAAATGAAATGGAAATAATTTTGTATCGAGAAGTGATATTATATTTCTCAGTGACCGCCGAAGTACTATTTTTAATTCATCATCATTCTTAAAAACCACTACCATTGACATCTTTTCTTAATGACTTAGATTTGATATAGAATACTCTTTTTCTAAGCTATTTTTCTTTTTCCATTGATGAAAAAGAAACAAAAAATCTAGTCTAAACCAGCCTGCACTCAAAAATAATCATCCTCGAACCTAAATTAAAATAACTCGCTATTAATCAAACAGATTTCAATTTTAACGGCTCTTGCGGTGTTATTTTTTGCTTGTCTGCTTATGACGGAGTACTTTTTAATAGTCTCCTTAATCAAAACAATTTGCCTTTCAAAAATAATTCTATAACTGGCATTACATTTGCTTGAAGCTTTTTTGTCTGTTGTCTCGAACTGAAAGTACAAGAAAAACTATTCGCAAATCGTATTACACCCAATTTTTAGGCCTAGCCAACACCTCTAATAATTTCGCTTCTTCTGAGCCTTTTGCTGGATGGTGGTTGTATTTCCACTGTACCGTTGGTGGTAAACTCATTAAAATACTTTCGATACGTCCGTTGGTTTTCAACCCAAACAACGTACCTCTATCGTGAACTAAGTTAAACTCCACATAGCGTCCACGACGCACTTCTTGCCAATCTTTATGCTCTTGCGTGTAAGTTATATCTTTTCTTCTTTCAACAATTGGCACATAGGAATTTAAAAAGCTATTTCCTACTTCTGTTACAAAATCATATCGATTTTGCATTGAAAACGCTTCTGTTTCTTTTAAATAGTCAAAAAATAAACCTCCTAAACCACGTGCTTCATTTCGGTGTGTGTTCCAAAAATAAGTATCGCAGGTTTCTTTGTATTTCGGATAAAAATCTGGATGATGCTTATCACAGGCTTCTTTACATACCGTATGAAAATGTATGGCATCTTCTTCAAATAAATAGTACGGAGTTAAATCTTGTCCGCCACCAAACCATTGTGTTACTATATTTCCTTTACCGTCATACATTTCAAAATAACGCCAGTTAGCGTGTACGGTTGGTACAAATGGATTCTTCGGATGTATTACTAAACTCAATCCACAAGCAAAAAAATCACCGCTTTCTACTCCGAATTGTTTTTGTAATGCTGCTGGTAATTCTCCAAAAACTTTAGAAATGTTTACACCTCCTTTTTCAAAAATAGCTCCATTTTCAATTACACGGGTTCTACCTCCTCCTCCTTCAGCACGCTTCCATAAATCTTCTTGAAATTTTGCTTTTCCGTCAACTTCTTCTAATTTTGAAGTGATGGTGTTTTGTAATTGTTCTATATAGGCGTAAAACTGTTCTTTCATATTGATTGAGTTGTGGTGCAAAAGTACTTATTTTGGTAATTTCTTCAACTGAATTTTCTTAACGGTTTCAGTAGTGGCAGCTGTTACCGATAAAGGGAGTACCAAAATTACTCCAATTACAGGGATTAATAAAAATAGCATAAATACGATTCCATTTCCTATTGCCAACCCTTTATGTTCTTTTACAAAATCGATGCTTTCTTGGTACTTAAAATGGCGTTCGAGTGTATAATCCATGTTCCCGAATCCTGCATAATATGCTTGCATTAAAAACAGTAATATGGTTGAAATAATACCAATTACAGGAATCAATCCTAATAATAAGATAGGAATGGTTAGTAAGAGTTCTCTTATTAAATTTCGAAGGTTTATTCGTATACCTCTTATAAGTTGTTCTTGAAAAGAAGTTGTTCTGTGTGTGTGGTCTTCTCCTCTTAGATGATCTTCTATTTTTTCTGATACTGGACTCATAAAGGGTGCTGATAATGCCATGACAATGTGTTTGTATAAAACCAACCCTACTACTACGATAATCAATCCGCTTAAAAAAGTACTGATAAACTCAAAGGTTTCTTTTCCAAACTCCCATTTCCAGAAGTTAGCTATGTAATGACCAATGTTATCAGAAAAAGAATATGCCATAGAAAAGATGAAAACTGCTGTGAGTATACTTATAAGCATAGGAATTGCGAAATACTTCCATAACTTTAATTTTGAAATCATCTTAAAAGCTCCGAAATAAGCTTGAATTCCTCTTGTTATATTTTGTACCATTTATTTTTTATGTGAAAATAAAAAACCTCTTTCAACTATGAAAGAGGTTAAAAATATTTCTGTATTATATCGTAATGTATTAGTTTAATATTGGAGATAAGAAATCTTCAAAATTCTTTGTATTTATTTCATTCACTTCATCCCAACCTACTTCTTTTGTTGGGGTTGCGGCTCCTCTTTTAACATTTACGAATTGCTTCTGCTTATCAATTAAGTAGGCTGTTGGATAATCTAGCTTATGAACAAAACCACTAATATCTAAATATCCTTTCTTTACTTTATCAATTTCTCTTGCGGGTATCAACTTAATTCTGTCATCTAACTTTTCGGCCATTCTTTTCACTTTTGCCTCTTTATCCCAGAATATTACGATAAATTCTAGTTTATTGTGGTATTTTTCTACCATTTTATTTAACGTTGGTACATCTCCCCAACAAGGAGCAGACCAAGTTGCATTAGCAATAAGTACGATTGGCTTTTTAATCTTGTCTGTACTTACTGTTTCACTTTCCATTGTAGTAAAATTGTAATTTAGTAAGTAAGAACCTTTAATACACTTGTAAATTAAAACTTCTGCACTTTCTTCTACACAATTATTAACTGCAAAATTGTAATACGTTTTATTTTGTGAGAAAGTAATGCCTGTTAAAAAACACATTAAAACAAAAAATAATTTATTCATTTTCAATCATTTAAAGGGGTTATCTGTCGGATTTATACTCTTTAACCGCATCGATAAATGCTTTTGCATTTTCTAACGGAATATTGGGTAAAATTCCATGCCCCAAGTTAACAATATATTTGTCTTTACCAAACTCATTAATCATTTGGTGTACCATCTTTTTTATTTCTGCTGGTGGAGACAACAACCTTGAGGGGTCAAAATTACCTTGTAAGGTAATATTTCCTCCTGTTAAATAACGAGCATTTCTAGGCGAGCACGTCCAATCTACTCCTAAAGCTGAGGCATTCGACTGTGCCATTTCATTTAAGGCAAACCAACATCCTTTACCAAAGGCTATTACTGGTGCATCCTCTTTTAATGCTTCTATTATTTGATTGATGTATTGCCATGAAAACTCTTGATAGTCTGTTGGAGATAACATCCCTCCCCAAGAATCAAAAACTTGTACAGCATTCACACCTGCTTTTACCTTCTCTTTTAAATAAGCAATAGTGGTATCTGTTATCTTTTGAAGCAATTCGTGTGCCAAAACTGGTTGCGTGAAACAAAATTCTTTTGCTTTGTCGAAATTCTTAGATCCTTGACCTTGTACAACGTAGCATAGGATAGTCCACGGAGACCCCGCAAAACCTATCAAAGGTATTTCGTCGTTCAACTTTTCTTTCGTTGCTTTAATAGCATCCATTACATAGCCTAATTCTTCATGTATATCAGGAATAACGACGCTATCTAGTCCCTTTTTATCTCTTACCGGGTTTGGTAAATAAGGTCCAAAATTAGGTTTCATTTCCACTTCAATATTCATTGCTTGTGGAATTACTAAAATGTCTGAAAATAAAATAGCGGCATCCATTCCGTATCTGCGAATGGGTTGCACCGTAATTTCTGAGGCTAATTCTGGAGTTCTACAACGTGTAAAGAAATCATACTTTTTACGAATCTCCATAAATTCTGGTAAATATCTTCCTGCCTGACGCATCATCCACACTGGTGGTCGGTCTACGGTTTCTCCTTTTAACGCTCTTAAAAATAAATCGTTTTTTATCATGTTTTATAGCTGTTGGCTATTAGCTATTAGCTATTAGCTTTTATTTTGTTTATTAATGAATTTATCATCTTAGCTTCTTTTTCTAACAATTCAAAGATAAGCCTTAATTCTTCTGAGGAAACAAAACCTAACTCTTGTACTATTACAAGTTGGGTTTCTACTTCAAAAAGTGAGCCCATAGAAATTTCTAAAAATCTTTTAAATTCAATTTCACTATTTCTACTAGCTCCCTCAGCAATATTAGAAGGAATGGAAACAGCTGCTCTTGTTATTTGACTTTTTAACCCAAACTTTTCTTCAGGAGGTAATTTTTCTGAAAGACTGTAAACTTCTTTTA
Organism: Tenacibaculum tangerinum; assembly: GCF_029853675.1. Taxonomy (NCBI): domain Bacteria; kingdom Pseudomonadati; phylum Bacteroidota; class Flavobacteriia; order Flavobacteriales; family Flavobacteriaceae; genus Tenacibaculum; species Tenacibaculum tangerinum. The sequence goes on from NZ_CP122539.1 coordinate 1,053,517, forward strand.
CAATCTCAATTCCTTCCTTCCAAATATCTAAACTTCTGAAATTTCTCATCTTTTTCAAACTCTTTGTTATAATCTACCATAGGCTAACAGCCAAAAGCTAACAACTAAGAGCTACTTTCTCCATCGACTTATCAATGGCATTTGCTATTTTTTGAATATCTTTTTCTGTTAATGCTGATGATAAAAACCATGCTTCAAACTGACTTGGTGGTAAAAATATCCCGTTTTTAGTCATTTCCCAGAAAAAAGTAGCGTATTTCTTTGTATCAGAAGTTTGTGCTTCTTCAAAATTGGTTACGGTAACATTGGTAAAAAATGGATTTATCATAGATCCAAATCTATTTACCGTAATTGCTATGTCGTATTTTTTTGCTGATTCTAACAAGAATACTTCTATAATTTGAGCTATCTCATTAAATTTTTCATACGGATTTTGTTTTTTCAACTCTGTTAATGTTGAAATTCCCGCTGCCATGGCTATTGGATTTCCCGACAGCGTTCCTGCTTGGTACATGCCTCCTAACGGAGCCACCATTTCCATAATTTCATTACGAGCACCGTAGGCTCCTACTGGAAAACCTCCACCGATTACCTTTCCTAAACAGGTAATATCTGCCTCTACATTAAACAACTCTTGTGCGCCACCAAATTTAGAGCGGAAACCTGTCATTACCTCATCGACAATCAACAAGGCTCCTTTTGTGTTTAGATACTCTTTTAATTCTTTTAAGAAATTATTTTGTGGTGTTACCACCCCCATATTACCTGCTACTGGCTCTATAATAACTCCTGCAATATCGTCGTGCGCTTCAAAATGTGCTTTTACACTTTCTAAGTCGTTGTAATTCGCTATCAAGGTATTTTTTACGGCTCCTTCTGGTACTCCTTTACTTCCTGGTAAACTCAAGGTTGCTAAACCAGAACCTGCTGCTACTAGCAATGCATCTTGGTGACCGTGATAACAACCAGCAAACTTGATGATTTTATCTTTTCCGGTATAGGCCCTTGCTAAACGAATTCCACTTAATACCGCCTCTGTTCCAGAATTTACAAAACGCACTTTGTCCATTCCTGGGAACGCGTCGCAAACAATTTTTGCTAATGTAATCTCTCCTTTGGTAGATGCTCCAAAAGAATATCCTTTTTTTAAGGCTTTTCTAATCGCTTTTTCTACTTTTTTATGGCGATGGCCTAAAATCATTGGACCGTAAGACAATACTAAATCGATATACGAATTATTATCTACGTCTGTAATCTTGCTTCCTTTCGCTCTTTTTATGAATAAAGGATTCCCTCCTACTGAAGCAAATGCACGTACTGGTGAATTTACCGCACCTACTAAGTTTTCTAATCCTTTTTGATATAATTCTTGTGATTTCTTAAAGCTCATTCTTCGCTAATTATTAGTTGTTAGTTATGAGTTTTTAGTTGATTAACTCATTTTCAAATTATCTCATTAAAACTTTTGCAGCTTCTTTGGCAAAATAGGTAATAATAATATCGGCTCCTGCTCTTTTCATCGAAAGTAAGCTTTCCATCATTACTTTTTCACCGTCTATCCATCCTTTTTCTGCTGCTGCTTTTACCATGGCGTATTCTCCACTTACATTATAGCAGGCAATGGGTCTGTCGAAATTGTTTTTTAAATCTCTGATGATGTCTAAATACGATAGTGCTGGTTTTACCATTAAAATATCGGCTCCTTCTTCGTCATCAAAAGTTGCTTCACGCAGTCCTTCATCTCTGTTGGAAGGGTCCATTTGATAAGTTCTTCTATCTCCAAATGAGGGTGCTGAATCTACCGCTTCTCTAAAAGGCCCGTAAAATGCTGACGCATATTTTACAGAATACCCCATAATGGGCAAGTTTGCAAAACCTGTATTGTCTAATGCCTCGCGCATCATCGCTATCGTACCGTCCATCATTCCTGAGGGTGCGACCATATCTGCTCCTGCTTTGGCATGCGATACGGTTTGCTTGGCTAAATTCACTAAAGTAGCATCGTTATCTACATCATTTTCATGTATCACGCCACAGTGACCGTGTGAGGTGTATTCGCAAAAACATACATCGGTAATTACATACAAGCTTGGGTAATTCTTTTTAATAAATCGAATCGCCTGTTGCATGATTCCGTTATCATTCCAAGTTTCGGTGCCTTCGTCGTCTTTCTTAGATGGAATTCCAAATAACAAAACTGCTGGAATTTTTAAGGCTACTACTTCGTCTAATTCTTTAGAAATAGTATCTAATGAATAACGGTTGATTCCTGGCATAGAAGGAATTTCGGTTTCAATGCCTGTTCCTTCTTCTATAAATAATGGGTATATAAAATCGTCTACCGATAGTTTGTTTTCTCTCACTAATCGACGGATGTTTTCTGTTTTTCTTAGTCTGCGTGTTCTAAACATAATACTTTATAACAGTAAAAATTCAAATCTTTTTACTTCTATTTAATTCTTCTATTATTTGAGATCTATACACTTTATCATAATGATGCGTATATGGGTCTTGCATAAAAAACCCTTCTTTTGCCATTTCTTCAGCTTGTATTATCTTTTCTTTATACTCTTTAATATTATTTAGATGCTTGTTACACATTGCTATATAATATTTATTATCTGCTAATTTGTTACTCTCCTCTTGCTTTTTAAAATTCTTTAAAGCTTGTTGGTATTCTCCTTTTTCAAAGTACAAAACCCCAAGGTGATAATAGTTAAACAAATCTGATTCTTCATTGTTATTTTTTAAATAATCTTCAATTATTTTAATTGCTTCATCTTTTTTACCAATCGCTTTGTAACATATCGCTTTGGCTATTAACAAATGATAATCTCCATTTTGACAATACCCTATATCTCCTTTTATTATTTTTTCATATTCTTCAATGTCTCTTATAGCTCCTTTATAGTCTCTAAAAAATTGATATCGGCACCAACCTCTATAACCAAGGTGCATTTTTGGGTTCAATTCAACAGCTTTATCAATTAAGGGTTTCCATGATAAAAAATCACCACTTTTTAAATACGCTATTGATTTAGCCCAATAAGCGTCATCATAAGTAGAATCTATCTGTATAACCTCATCTAATAATTCTTGATATTCTTTAGTGAATTGATAAAATTGGTATGCTTCTTTTTGTTTTTTACAGGCTTCATATTTTTTATAATTGCCCTTCCATTTATAGGACTCACAATTTTGAGCAAAAATTTTACTTCCAAAACAAATTAGAAAATATGTTATAATAAATCTCATGGTAAAATTTCTATAAGGTTTCCTTTTTCTATTTTGAAGATTAAGTATTGATAATAATCTATTTTATTACCTCGACTGTCGTCTTTTATTTTCCAACCATCTAAACTTTGAGTTATCATCAATAACTGATTAATAATTCTATCATCAAAAGTAAATTGTTCGTAGTTAACATTCATTTGTATAACTCTAAACCTCCCTGTTTCTCCTTTGCAATTAACAATAAACCGAATCCGTATCAGTCCACTTTCATCCACTTTTATATGACTATACTTTTTCTCAAATAACTGTTCTATTTCTTTTTTACCTCCTTTATACTCTAACCCCTTACCTTTATTAAAATATTGAAATATATTATCTTCTCCATTACAAAGAATAAAGTTTGGACTGTCTAATTTTACATCATAACTAATATCTCCAACTTGACGTGGATATATGTTCTTTTCAACCTTTTTCTTTTCACAACTAAAAAGAAGGATAAAACAGGTAACATAAAATAACTTCTTCATCTTATACTTTTACAAAATGTAGATTTACCAATTCTAAAACACTTTCTACGGTTGGCATCTTCGCTATTTGTACTTCTTTAAAATACTTTTTTGCTTCGTTAGCGGTACTTTCTCCAATACAGAAGGCAATTGTATCTGCTGTATTTTTTTTCATGTAACTTTCAACAGTTGACGGACTGTAAAATAATACGCCGTTTACTTTTTCGTCAACTTTTGCTGGACTGTACATGGTTTTATAAGCTTCAACTTCATGTACCGTAATTTCGTTTGCTTTTAAAATAAGTGGTAAGGTTTCTAAACGCAAATTACTACAGAAATAGGTTACCTCTTGCCCTTTTAATTCTTTTGACAAATACTTAGATAGTTTTTTCGCATTTCTTTCTGAATGCGTTACTTTTCCGATACGTTGTTCGATTAGCTTCTTGGTTCTTCGACCTACACAATAAATATTTTTGAATTGTAATTCGTCTGAAGAAAAGGAGTTTAAAATCGCTTCTACCCCATTTTTACTGGTAATAATTACATGTTCAATTTCTTCTTTAATTACTTTAGGGGCAATTCTATTAAAACGTATTTTAATAAAGTCGCTGTCTTGAACATCCATGTGTGTTGGTAGTAGTTTTTTTTGTGCTTCAGATAGTTTTTTTGTTGAATAAATTGAAAATTGTTTTTCAATTCCTTCGTCTTCCATCATGAGTAGCTTTCCTCCTTTATCTATTACATAGTTTGCACAATCTTTTGCTACATATTTATGTCTTCCTACTTTTACTTTTTTACTAACTTCAATCTTCTTTTTACCATCTCTACTTAGTAAAATTCCTTTGAAATTGACTTCTTCTTCCTTTTCATTTATAAAAGCTAAAGCTCCAATGGGCGCTGTACACCCTCCTTCTAAACGGTTTAAAAACTCACGTTCTATTCCAGTACAAATTTCTGTATCTTTATCGTTTAACTGAGCACATACTTCTTTAATTTCTTCATTCTCTTCTAAAGCAGTAATCATAATAGCTCCTTGGGCTGGTGCTGGTATCATCCATGATAAATTTACGGCTCCTTTAGGTCGTAAACCGATACGTTCTAATCCTGCTGCTGCAAAAATAGCCCCGTTCCAATCGTTATCTTCTAACTTTTGTAAGCGGGTGTTTACATTTCCGCGTAAGCCTTCTACTGTATGTGTTGGATAACGATTTAGCCATTGTGCTTTTCTACGTAAACTTCCTGTAGCGATTACTCCGTTAGGTTGCGCCATAAACTCTTCATTATCTTTCAATAATAAAATATCGTTGTAGTTGGCACGTTTTAAAACTGCCGCTTGTATAATGCCTTGTGGTAATACGGTTGGAACATCTTTCATGGAATGTACTGCAATATCGATATCGTCATTTAACATAGCGATATCTAAATTTTTAGTAAAAATTCCTGTGATTCCTAATTCGTAAAGGGGCTTGTCTAAAACTAAATCACCCGTTGCTTTAACGGGGATTAATTGAGTTTGATGACCTAATTCTTCTAAAAGTTTTTGAACTTTTTTTGCTTGCCACATAGCCAATTGGCTATCGCGCGTACCTATTCTAATTATCTTCTGCATGGATGGATTCTAAATTTGCTCCGAACACTTTAGCCATTACTTCAATACTCGTATTTACCGAAGTTTCTTCGTCTTTTAAGTGCTTCACAAATTGTGTCGTTATTTTTTGAATAAATCTTGAGGTTAGTATTTCTGCTTGCTCTTCATCAAAATCTTTTATTTTTTTCTTGTGGAAAGCTATTTCGTCTTGTTGAATCGTTTGTAAAGATTCTTTTAAAGCGGTAATTGCAGGCGTAAATCTTCTGTGGTTTAACCACTCTTGAAATTCTTGACTATGTGTTTGAATAATCGCCTCTGCAAGAGGTACTTCTTCTTGACGGATTGCTAAAGTTTCATCGGTAATTTTTGAAAGATCATCAACATTTACTATCGTTACATTCTCTAAATCTCCCACTTCTTTTGACACATTCGCTGGCATTGATAAATCTAAAATCAACAATTCTTTATCAGCTGGAACATGTTCTTTCGTTATTGTAGGAAAACTCGCTCCTGTAGAAACAATTAGCACATCACTATTTGAAACCTCCGTTGCTAAGTTTGCATACGACGCTTTACTAATAGCATTATGGTCTTTTACAAATTCTTCTGTTTTCTCTTCTGTTCTGTTAATTAATCGTACCGATTTGTTTTGGGTGTATTCTGATAGGTTTTTACAGGTATGTTTTCCCATTTTACCTAAGCCAAATACTAAAACATTTTTCGAGTTGTAGTCGGGTAAGTTGTTAATTAGGTATTGAACAGCAGCATACGACACTGAGGTAGTACCTGAGCTTAATCTCGTTTCATTCTTAACTCGCTTGCTTGCTTGCATTACATGGTTAACCAAACGCTCAAAGTACGCATTGGTAGTTCCTACTTCTTTGGCTTGTTTAAATGCCTTGCGTAACTGCCCTACAATCTCGTAGTCTCCTAAAATTTGGCTATCCAACCCTGTTCCCATTCTGAACAAATGTTGAATCGCTTCTTTATTTTTGTATACGTTTGATACGTTTGCAAATTCTTCTACAGAACCATTTGAGTATTTACACAACATACTTATTAACTGAAAAGGGTGTTCAGCAAAACCACAAATCTCAGTTCTGTTACAAGTAGATAGCACGAAAATTCCATCTACTCCTTTTTGTTTTGCTTCTTCTAAAAGTCGAATTTGATTTTCTTTGGAAATACTAAACTTCCCTCTAATCGCAGCATCCGCTTTTTTATAACTAACGCCTATGTTGTATAAATTACTATGATGTTTATTTTCTACTATCATTGAGTCTTCTTCAAAAAAAGGTCGGTCAAAAATATAAATATTGAATAAAAAAAAGTATCGCTCAAAGAACTTTTAATGTCGCTATTTGTTTTTTCGTTTAAAAACACCTTAAAAACTTACGCAAAAGTGTATTTTTGCAGTAAAATAGACTAGGAGAAATAATTTATTTTAGAATCATTCTAAATAACAAAATTTATTAAAACCACTGAATCCATGTCAAAAAACATCGCAGAAAGTACATTTAGAGAAGTTCCTATTGAAGAAGGTTTTTTTATAATAAAATTTCAAAATAACTCTGACGAAACAACGTTTTTTAAAAGAGATATTAACAACTCTTACATACAACTACACTACTGTGTTAAAGGTAATTGTAAATTTCATTTTAACAACAATGATTACACTTTTAACGTCTTAGACAAACATGCTATCTTCTTGTATAATCCACAACAAGATTTACCAATTAACTTAGAAATACTACCTAGAACCTCTTTGGTTTCAGTTTTAATTTCTATTAAAAAGTTTCATACTTTTTTTTCTAAAGAAGCTAGCTATATTCCTTTTTTAAGTGAGAATAATAAAAACAAAAAGTATTACGATAACACGCAAATAAACGCTAATGTTTTATTGGTACTGCAACAAATTTTAACCGCAAAGAACCAAAGCTCGATGCGCAACCTTTATATAAAAGGGAAAACATACGAACTATTGAGTTTGCATTTTGATAGTGGTGAAAACACAAATGAAGAATATTGTCCTTTTTTAGTAGATGACCGTGAAGTTTTAAAAATTAGAAAAGCAAAAGACATTATTATTGCTAGAATGAGTGAACCACCAAGTTTACAAGATTTAGCAAATGAAGTAGGTTTGAACTTAAAAAAGTTAAAAGAGGGCTTCAAACAAATTTATGGCGATACTGTATACAGCTTTTTGTTTGACTATAAAATGGATCATGCCCGTAAACTTTTAGAAAGCAACCAATACAATGTAAACGAAGTTGGTTTACAGGTTGGCTACAGCACTTCTAGTCACTTTATTGCTGCTTTTAAAAAGAAATTTGGCACGACTCCTAAACAATATGTAATGAGTTTGACGCAGTAGGCTGTTGGCTGTTGGCTGTTGGCTGTTGGCTGTTGGCTGTTGGCTGTTGGCTGTTGGCTGTTGGCTGTTGGCTGTTGGCTGTTGGTAAAACTAAAAAAAATCAACTTTCTAACTTTCTAACTAAAAAAATGAAACAACTCACTCATTACGACATAGAAAACCATCAACAAAGTTTTCCGATAACTATTGTTTGTGATGCTATCCGTACTCCTGAGAATATCGGAATGTGTTTTCGTATTTCAGAGAGTTTTGGAGTATCAAAAATATATTTACACGAGAGTTCTCCTACTGTAGACAATAGAATTGTTAAGAAAACGGCTCGAAACACCATTCAACAAATACCATACGATACCTATAGTAACTTTGAGCAACTAATTGAACAATTAAAAGAAGAAGGAAATACTATTATTGGAATTGAAATTACCGATGAAAGTATAAATATTAGCGATTATGATTTTACATCAGATGCTAAAATTGTGTTACTTTTGGGTAGCGAAAGAAACGGCATATCAAATGTAAATTTAGTAGATGCAACAGTAGCCATACCTATGTATGGGCGTAATTCTAGCATGAATGTAATTCATAGTTTAGCCATTGCGCTGTACGAAACAACAAACCAGTTAAATAAAAAGAACCTGAAATAAATTCAGCCACAATATGAAAGGAGTTTTATTAGTAAATCTTGGATCACCAGATAGTACAAACCCTAAAGACGTAAAAAAATACTTAGGAGAGTTTTTAATGGACGAACGTGTTATTGACGTTCCTTATTGGTTAAGAACCTTTATTGTTAAGGGTATTATTTTAAATACACGACCAAAAAAATCTGCCGAGGCATATCAAAAAATTTGGTGGAAAGAAGGTTCTCCTTTAATTGTTTTATCTGAACGCTTACAAAACAAAGTACAAGCAAAAACAAAACTTCCTGTCGCTTTGGCTATGCGTTACGGAAATCCTTCAATTAAAAGCGGATTACAAGAACTACATGATAAGGGGGTTACAGAAGTTTTATTAGTCCCGCTATACCCTCAGTTTGCTATGGCAACTACTGAGACTATTTTAGTGCTAGCTGAAGAATTGAGAAAAGAGTTCTTTCCTAACATGAAAATTACCGATGTTCCTGCTTTTTACAACAAACCAGAATACATCAAAGCATTGTCTAACAGCATTAAAGATTATTTAGCTGATAAAGACTACGATCATATTTTATTCTCGTACCACGGTGTACCTGAGCGTCATATTAGAAAATCTGACATCACAAAATCGCATTGCAACCCTAAAGCAGGTAATTTGCATTGCTGTAATACTCCTTCTAAAGCGCACCAATTTTGTTACCGACACCAATGCTACCAAACTACTAAAAATGTGATTGCTGAATTAGGACTGGATGAAAACAACGTTTCAACATCATTCCAATCACGTTTAGGTGTTGATCCTTGGTTGCAGCCTTATACCGACAGAACTATTGTTAACAAAGCTGAAAAGGAAGGCATTAAAAAACTAGCCATCGTTACTCCTGCTTTTGTTTCAGATTGTTTAGAGACTCTAGAAGAGATAGCAATGGAAGGAAAACATGAATTTTTAGAAGCAGGTGGAGAGGAATTTCACACCGTTCCTTGTATTAATGATAATGAGGAATGGGTAAATGTTTTGGTGAGCTGGATTGAAGAGTTTCAACTACAAGCAAACGATTAACTCGTAACCTCGTTTTGATTTATCTTGAATGTAAGTCGAGACAGTCGAAGTGTTTTATTTGTTGAAAATTAAGATAAAAGATGGTTTTCCTGTAACAATACATACTTTTCAGCAATCTAAAATCCACTAATTTATTGCTAAATTTCTGTAAGGTTTAGTATATTTTTAATCTTAAAACACATAGGTATCAATCTTCATACAACAGATAGAGAATTCAAATCAATAATTCTACAATTAAAATTCCCGCTATGTATATGTTACTAAAAAACTTTAGCAAACCAACATAAGCGGGAAAATTTACAAACAACTAAGACTCTTTATATTGCAATCGCTTTTTCACACTTTCTTACCGCTTCCTTTGCTTTTGCTTCAAATTGATTAGAGGTATTCTTTTCGCCTCCTGCTTTTAACGCTTTTTCTCCTGCGAAAAACGTTTTGTGGTCATCTCCTAAATCAGAACCTGCCATTCGTTGGTGTTTTACACACGAAACTCCTTTTCGAATTTCTTGTCGTTGAACACCCCTTACATACGCTAGCATTCCTTCTTCTCCAAAATAACCTTCGGTTAAATCGTTCATGTGTAATGCTGTAGTGTGATAGGTTGGCAACGTGATTAAATGATGAAAAATACCTGCTTCTTTAGCTCCGTCTATCTGAAAGGTGCGGATTTTCTCATCAGCTCTATGACACAGTTCTGTGCCGTCGTAAGCTACATTCATTAAATCGTTTCTGTCGTACCCTGTCATATTTTCTCCTTCGGCAAGCATTTCATCGTATACTTGGTTGCGAAAGTTCAGCGTCCAGTTAAACGAGGGCGAGTTGTTATATACCAACTTCGCGTTGGGTACTACGGCTCTGATTCTATTTACCATGTTTGCTATTTGACCAACATGAGGTGTAGGCGTTTCAATCCAAAGTAAATCTGCACCATTTTGTAAACTCGTTATACAGTCTAACACCACTCTATCAATATTCGTACCTTCTCTAAACTTGTAGAGTCCGTTTGGCAAACGTACAGGACGTACTAACTTTCCATCGCGTTTTAGCAATACATCATCTTCTCTTGCGTCGTCAATAGCAATCTCTTCTGCTTCAACAAATGCTAAATATTGAGAAGCCAAATCTCCTAGTTCTTGACTTACAGGTAATTTTTGTGTTAACCCTGCTCCTTCTGAATCTGTTCTCGCCACGATAACTCCATCATCCACCCCTAATTCTAAAAACGCATAACGAATTGCATTTAATTTGGCAATAAAATCTTCATGAGGCACGGTTACCTTTCCATCTTGATGTCCGCATTGCTTCGCATCTGAAACTTGATTTTCTATCTGAATAGCACAAGCACCCGCTTGTATCATTTTTTTAGCCAATAAATAGGTAGCTTCTTCGTTTCCAAAACCAGCATCAATATCTGCAATAATAGGTACAATATGTGTTTCGAAATTGTCTATCTCATCTTGAACATCTTCTCCGTTTTCTAATCTTCGGAATAAATCGTTCAATTCAATAGCATCTGCTTGACGTAAAAAATCATAAATCTCTTCAATCAATGAAGGTACTGCTGTTTTTTCATGCATGGATTGGTCTGGTAAAGGTCCAAACTCTGAGCGCAATGCAGCGACCATCCATCCTGAAAGATATAAATAACGCTTGCTGGTGGTTTTGTGGTGTTTTTTAACCGCAATCATTTTTTGCTGCGCTACAAATCCGTGCCAACACCCTAACGATTGTGTATAATTAGCGGAATCTGCGTCGTAGGCTGCCATATCTTTTCGCATGATTGTAGCGGTATATCTAGCGATATCTAACCCTGTTTTAAATCGGTTTTGCACCACCATTCTGGCAGCATTTTCAGGAGAAACCGAATTCCATGTAGTTCCGTACTTTTTCTTCAACTCTTTTACCGTTTGTAGCGCAGAACTATAATTAGCGTGTGCCAAATTTTTCATAATTTTGTAATTGATAAGGTTATTAATTTTTATTGATAGCTTGCCCTCTTTAATGTTGCCGCATTTTTGAGGGCTTTTTCTTATAAATAGGTATACGCTGGCAAGGTTAAAAACTCTACAAACTCTTTATTTAAAATTAACTCGTCAAATAATTGAGTCGCTAATTCAAACTTTCCGTTGTTGTATCTGTCTTCCCCTACGTAACTTTTTATTTTTTTTAGTTCTTCTTTTTTGAATTGATGATACATTCCTTCAGTAAATGTTCTATCGTCTTCTAGCATTACACTTTTATGCAGCCATTGCCAGACTTGTGTTCTGGAGATTTCTGCGGTAGCTGCATCCTCCATTAAATTATACAAAGCGGCAGCTCCTTGTCCCGTTAACCAAGACTCGATATATAAAATACCTACGTTGATGTTTTCTCGTATACCCTTTTCGGTAATCGTTCCTTTAGGTATTTCAACCAACTCTTCTTCGGTGATTACCAAGTCTTTTAACTTTTTATCTATCTGATTGGCATTGGGCATTGCTTCATTGAAAATCTCCATTACAACCGCTACTAGTCCAGGATGTGCAACCCAAGTTCCGTCATGACCATTTTTCACTTCTTGCTCTTTATCGTTCTTTACTTTTGCAAACGCTTCTTTATTCAACACATCGTTATTCTTTACTGGAATTTGCGCTGCCATTCCTCCCATGGCATGCACACCACGTTTGTGACACTTCTGAATAACACTTAGCGAATAGGCTTTCATAAACGGACTACTCATGGTTACTTGTGAACGGTTTGGTACTATAAAATTAGAGTGATTTCTAAACTTTTTAATGTATGAAAAAATATAATCCCAACGACCACAGTTTAACCCAGCCATGTGATCTTTTAATTCATACATAATTTCATCTAACTGAAAACTTGCCGTAATGGTTTCGATTAATACCGTTGCTTTGATTGTTTTTTGTGGCACTCCTACATACTCTTGTGCAAACACAAAAACATCATTCCACCAACGTGCTTCTTTATAATGTTCTAGTTTAGGCAAGTAAAAATAGGTCGCACTTCCCTGCGCTTGTAAAGTTTTGATATTATGAAAAAAGTACAACCCAAAATCAACCAACGAACCCGACATTTCTACACCATCAATCAACAAATGTTTTTCATTTAAGTGCAACCCTCTAGGTCTTACCAATAAGGTAGCTACTTGTTCATTCAACTGGTATGTTTTGTCTTTTGCGGCATTGTAAAACGAAATTGTTTTTTTAACAGCATCTCGTAAGTTTATCTGACCATCAAGAATGTTTTGAATGGTTGGAGAGTTGCTATCCTCAAAATCTGCCATAAACGTTTTTGCTCCAGAATTCAACGCATTGATTATCATTTTACGTTCTACAGGTCCTGTAATTTCAACCCTTCTATCTAACAAATCTTCGGGCAGCGCAGCACAGACCCAATCGCCCTCTCTTATGTCTTTTGTTTCTAAAGGAAAGGTTGGATAGTTTCCTGCATCAAAATACGCTTGTTCAATTTCTCGTTCTGCTAACAATTGAAGTCTTTGATTGTTGAATTTTTCTTGAAGTTGAATTAAAAAATCTTTGGCTTCATTAGTCAAAACACTTTCATACTCGGTTTGATTAAAACCTATGCATTGAATTTCTTTTGCTAAAACATCTTGATTCATACTCTTTTTATTTTTATTGATTGACACTTCAATAGTAACAAAAAGAATTCAAACAAAAAAGCGAACGTTCGCTAAAAATGCAATATTTACTAATTTTTATTAATTCGCTAATTTTTATACCTTTGAATTACGAATATTTTAATAAATATATTTTGGAAGAAGAATACATTAGACTAGTTTTCGGTTTAAAACTCAAACAAATACGTACCGATAAAAACTTATCGCTCTTTGGTTTAGCGAAACTTACAGGATTATCAAAATCGTACTTAAACGAAATTGAGAAAGGAAAAAAATATCCAAAAACTGATAAAATTGTGATACTTTCTGAGAAGTTAGATGTGCCTTATGACCATTTAGTATCTCTAAAGCTAGATAAAAACCTAGCACCTATTGGAGAAATTTTACAGTCGAAAATTTTAAAAGAAATTCCGCTTGACTTATTTGGCATTAAAGAAAACAACTTAATTGATATCATTGCCAATGCTCCTGCTAAGGTAAATGCGTTTATTAGTACCATTATAAAAATATCTCAAAATTATAACTTAACTAGAGAAAGCTTTTTTTTAGCTGCACTGCGTTCGTACCAAGAGGCACATAACAACTATTTTGAAGATATTGAAACAAAGGTTGCCGATTTTAGTAAAGCCTATCAAATACACCCAAATAAACCGATTACTTCAAAGGACTTAGAAGAAATTTTAATTGAAGAGTACGGATATACTATTGATAGCAAAGAACTATCAAAACATCAAAAATTATCTGAACTAAGAAATATTTATATTCCAAAGAACAAAACACTCCTAATATATAATGACATCAACGAAGCGCAAAAAACATTTATTTTTGCCAAAGAAATAGCGTATAATTATTTACAAATAGAAAATAGGTTATACACATTTCCATGGATAAAGTTTGAGAGTTTTGATGAAGTATTACATAATTTTATTGCGTCTTATTTTGCAGGGGCTTTAATTATTCAGAAAGATGATTTAATTCAAAAACTAACACAGCTTTTTTCTTTAGAAACATGGCAACCTATACAGTTACATAAAATTATAAGAAGTTATAACTGTTCTGACGAAACATTTTATCAGCGTTTAACCAATATCTTACCTAAACATTTTAACATTAAAAATCTGTTCTTTTTACGTTTTACACACAAAGAAAACTCTTCTGTATACAGACTATCAAAAGAGTTGCATATTACACAACAACAGTCTCCGCATGCAAATCGCAATAACGAACATTATTGCAGAAGATGGGTATCAATCAATACAATTCAAGATTTAGAGAACTCAACGAAAAAAAATCTACCTATGGTATTCAAATATCATCGTACGGAAATTCTCAAAAAGAATACTTAGTACTTTCTGCGGCTACCGCAGATCCTTTTAAAGAAAAAATCAATCGAAGTGTTACTATAGGCATGTTACTTTCTCCGCATTTAAAACGTAAACTTCATTTTTTTAACGAAGATACTTTTATAAAAAAAACAGTAGGTGTTACTTGTGAAACTTGCGCATTGCAAAGTTGTAATGAACGGGTAGCAGAACCTTATGTTTTAACAAAACAATCTAGAAATAAAGAAATAGAAAACGCTGTTAAAAAGATCATTCAATTGTACACTTAAACACCTTGTATTGTATCTAGTTTTTCTTATTTTAGCCTGCAAAAACAAACAACTAACTATGGATCTCAACTTCAATAAAAACGAAGACCACAACAAACTTTTAGCATCAGATTTACGCAGACGTTTAGCCAAAGTAAAATTAGGCGGCGGACAAAAACGCATCGACAAGCATCATGAGAAAGGAAAAATGACCGCTCGTGAACGTATCGATTATTTGTTAGACGATAACTCCAAATCAATAGAAATTGCTGCGTTTGCAGGTGAAGGAATGTACGAAGAACACGGAGGTTGCCCTTCTGGTGGTGTGGTGGTAAAAATGGGATATGTTAGCGGTAAGCAATGTATCGTAGTTGCAAACGATGCTACGGTAAAAGCAGGTGCTTGGTTTCCTATTACAGGTAAAAAGAATTTAAGAGCGCAAGAAATAGCTATAGAAAATAAACTACCTATTATTTATCTCGTAGATTCTGCGGGTGTGTATTTACCAATGCAAGATGAGATTTTTCCTGACAAAGAACACTTCGGAAGAATTTTTAGAAACAATGCTGTAATGAGTAGCATGGGCATTACTCAAATCGCTGCCGTTATGGGAAGTTGTGTTGCTGGTGGTGCTTATTTACCCATTATGAGTGATGAAGCTCTGATTGTAGACAAAACAGGCAGCATTTTCTTAGCAGGTAGCTATTTGGTAAAAGCTGCTATTGGCGAAACAATTGATAATGAAACTTTAGGTGGAGCAACAACGCACTGTGAAGTATCGGGCGTTACCGACTACAAAGCGGAAGATGACAAAGATGCTTTAGACACCATTAAAAACCTACTCGACAAAATTGGAGATTACGACAAAGCTGGATTTAATCGTAAAGAGGCTTTTCCTCCAAAAGAAAATGAAGACGATATTTTCGGAATTTTACCAAAAGCTCGTAACGAGCAATACGATATGATGGAAATCATTAAACGTTTGGTTGACAATTCTAAATTTGAAGAATACAAAGCAGGATACGGTCAAACTATTATTACAGGATACGCTCGTATTGATGGATGGGCAGTAGGTATTGTAGCCAACCAACGTAAAATTGTAAAATCGAAAGGTGCAAAAACCAAACCAAGCGAAATGCAGTTCGGTGGGGTTATTTATAACGATTCTGCTGATAAAGCTACCCGATTTATCGCTAACTGTAACCAGAAGAAAATTCCGTTAGTATTCTTACAAGATGTTACTGGGTTTATGGTGGGTAGTAAGTCGGAACATAGTGGTATTATTAAAGACGGAGCTAAAATGGTAAACGCCGTAAGTAATTCGGTAGTACCTAAATTCACCGTAATTATTGGTAACTCTTACGGAGCAGGAAATTACGCGATGTGTGGTAAAGCCTATGACCCACGCCTTATTTTTGCATGGCCAAGTGCTGAACTAGCAGTGATGAGTGGAGCGTCTGCTGCCAAGGTATTGCTACAAATTGAAACGGCTGCGTTAAAGAAAAAAGGAGAAGAGATTACTCCTGAAAAAGAGGCAGCATTGTTCGACAACATAAAATCGAGATACGATAATCAAATATCTCCTTACTATGCTGCTGCAAGAATTTGGACCGATGCGGTTATCAATCCATTAGATACGAGAACATGGATTTCTATGGGAATCGAAGCCGCAAATCACGCCCCTATTGAAAAGCCTTTTAATTTAGGAGTTTTACAGGTTTAATATATAGAAAACAGTATGAAAAGGAAGGTATTTTGGAGCATCATTATCCTTGTAATTGGTTTTGTTGGCTACCAAGTTTATGTTTTTACCTTATCCGAAAATGACAACATCAAATCTATATATTTAGTTCCTGATGATGCTGTTTTTATCATCGATACCGAAAGACCTATTGATACTTGGGATGAAATAAGTGCTAGTGAAATCTGGACACATCTTCAAACCAATCAACAATTCAATGAACTATCAAAAAGTTTGACTAGTTTAGATGAAACATTTCAAGCTAAAAAAGAAATTCTCGACCTTATCGGAGAGCGTAATCTTCTTATTTCGGCACATGTGTTCAAACCTAAAAAATACGGATTGTTGTATGTTGCTGATTTACAAAAACTCTCTAAACTCATTTTTTTAAAAAGGGCTATTAGCAATTTAGCTGGTCAAGATTATAAAGTAACCAAACGAGTATACAAAGAGCATGAAATTATCGAGTTGTACGATAAAGAAACCCGAGAAACCCTGCATCTTTCCTTTATAAAAAATCAAGTTATAGCCTCTTATACGCACCTTCTAGTTGAAAAATCAATCGATCAATACTTGCATCCTGTTATTGGACGCGATCTTAACTTTTTAGAAATAAAAAGAGAAACAGCTAACGATGGCTTTTTCAACATATACCTGCAGCATAAGTATCTAAAAGACTATTTGAACTGTTTTACCAGTTCGAGTAATTTAGATTTTTTAAATAAAGAGGCGTTTTTTTATACAGGATTAGACATCTCAATTGTAGAAGGAGTTATCGTTCAAGCCACAGGTTTTACAAACGTCGATAGCAGTTCGGAAACCTATTTAAAAGTAGCACAACAATCTGGAGTTGGCAAACGGAGCGTTGCTAAAATAGCTCCGAAAAACACGTCTTTATACCTCAGCGTTGCTTTTGATGATTTTGAAACATTTCATAGCAACTTAGAACAACTTCGAAAAGAAAATCCTGCTGATTTTAAACAATACTCTGAGCAACTCGCAATGATTGAGAATGAACTAGATATTAGTATTTCTGAACATATTTATAGTTGGATTGGTAGTGAGATTGCGTTGATTCACTTTAACACCGAACTCTCAAAAAATAAAAAAGATATCGCTGCCATTATTAAAGCTGACGATATTGACGATGCTAAAGAAAACCTACAATTGGTGCTTTCTAAAATCAAAGAAAACACCCCTTTAAAGTACAAGCAAATCAATTATAGAGGTTATCCTATTCATTTTTTTGATTTAAAAGGATTCTTTAAAATGCTCGCTGGAAATATGTTTTCTAAAATGGAAAAGCCGTATTTTACCATCATTGATGATTTTGTAGTGTTTAGCACCAGTCCTAACACCCTTAAAGAAATTATTAACAACCACTTAATAGGATACACACTCGAAAACTCAGAAAAATTTGATGATTTTAATTATCAATTTGAAAAGAAATCTAGTGTTTTTGCGTATGTAAACACCCCTTATTCATTTAAAGACCTCGTAAGTTTGGTTGATTACAAAACTCGACTTGAACTTCAAAAAAACAAGCCTTTTATAACGTGTTTTTCTCAAATTGGCATACAATTAATTCCTTCTGACGACTTATTTGAGAGTGCTATTTCTGTTGTTTTTGAGCATCCTAAAGACATTGAAATACAGATTCAAAAAGAACAAGAAGCAAGAGAAAAACTTCTTTTACAATTAACTCCTTATAGAGAAACTACCACTACTGAAAATTCAACATCTTTTTTTGAGCTTCCTCCAATTCATCCTTCCGATTTAAGTGCTAAATCGTACAAAGAGTATTATGAAAACGGACAACTAAAGTTTGAGGTTGATTTAAAGGATGGTTTAAAAGAGGGTTCTTATAAATCGTACTATGAAAACGGAAATCTAAAAATCAAAGGATATTTTAAAAACGATACGCAAGACGGAACCTGGAAAGCGTATGATGAACAAAAAGGCAATTTAATTTTCAAAAAACATTTTTAATTGCAATATTTTATAGCATTAGTTACATTTGCCAAGCAAAAATTAAAACAGCATACACATGGGAAGAGCATTCGAATTTAGGAAAGCAAGAAAAATGAAACGTTGGGCAGCCATGGCTAAAACCTTTACTCGTATTGGTAAAGAAATTGTAATGGCAGTAAAAGAAGGAGGTCCAAATCCTGAAACCAACTCTCGTTTACGTGTTGTAATTCAAAATGCGAAGGCAGCCAATATGCCAAAAGACAATATTGAGCGTGCTATTAAAAAAGCTTCTGACAAAAATACTGAAAACTATAAGGAAGTATTGTTTGAAGGATATGCACCTCACGGAATTGCAGTGTTGGTAGAAACTGCTACTAACAATAACAACCGTACTGTTGCCAATGTTCGTGCCGCTTTTAATAAGTGTAATGGGAATTTAGGAACTTCGGGTTCTGTAGCGTTTATGTTTGACCATGTGGTAAACTTTAAAGTAAAGGAAGATTCTTTAGGAATGGACTTGGAAGAGTTTGAAATGGAAATGATTGACTTTGAGGTGGAAGAAGTTTTTACTGATGATGAAGATAACTCAATCATGTTATACGCTCCTTTTGAGCAATTTGGTGCCATTCAAAAGTATTTAGAAGAAAACAATATTGAAATTCTTTCTTCTGAATTTGAACGAATTCCAACCACAACGACAGCAATTTCAGAGGAACAAAAAGAAGAGGTAAACAAGCTTTTAGAAAAACTAGAGGAAGATGACGATGTGAATAACGTGTACCACAGTATGGAGGAATAAATGATATTTGTGACATACTACTATAGTAACAAAATTTGCTCTAGCGTGTTCAAAAAATAACTTGATTTAATAAGATATTTCAAGATTAAAAGAATCGAAGATTTGTTTGCATACAGGTCTTCGATTTTTTTATCTGTCCTAGAAAATCTCTATATACCTTTAACCACTAACAACACAAGAGCTTGGCTAGTTTCAACAAACTTCATTATACCTTTTTCGATGTATATGCTGGCTATCCTCGAGTTTAATTTTACATGATTTATAACTCAATTCAATTTTTTTTGTATTTTTAAAAAATTAATTTCTATGAAGAATAGCACTGCGGAACAATTCCACAGCGAGCCTTTACAGGAACTTTAAAAATGAATTGCTAAATAAAAATATTGCATATACTATATTAAGCCTTAAATTTTATGGAAAATCAAAGCAACAATCAGGAAGAGGTTGTAAATCAAATTTATAAATATGCGGCTAACCTTTTAGTCGAACAGAATAAAAGTGCAGCTGAAACAAAAACTGCTCTTATAGAATACGGATTGGATGAAGAAAGTGCAGCTGCCGTAGTTACGAATCTTGAACAGCAAATAAAAGATGCTAAGAAGGGGCAAGCCCATAAAGATATGCTATACGGAGCACTTTGGTGTATTGGCGGTTTCATAGCTACCGTGGCTGACTTTGGTTACTTTTTTTGGGGAGCAATTGTGTTTGGTGCAGTTCAGTTTTTTAGAGGAGTGTTTAATTCTTCTAAATAAATTAGAATTATAAGAAAGACCTGCAACTAAATAGGCAGCAGCGATAAACAATGTAAGATCGGAGTATGTGTTTCCGAATAAAGTTTTGTGAATTCCGAATTCTACCTAGTAAAATAAGTATTTTTTACATGTGCAATTTTTGGTCACACATAGCACTACTATTTGAGGTCAATCTAAAAATTTTCAGTGTCTAATATAACGCCAGCTAGTTGTAACAAACTCAATTCAGCATTTTTTGCAGTGTATTTAGCTCTGCTTAAACTTAATTCAGCATTCACTAAATTATTTTGAGCTTGTCGAAAGTCTATCGAGTTAATTTGCCCTAATTTATAACGCTCGGTACTTCTGTTAAAATTGCGTTTGTTGGTCGCTACATTTTTCCTTTGCACTTGTAGTGAAAACAGGGCATTTTGGTAGGTAGCCCAAGCATTATGAACATCTCTTTTTAACTGTTCTTCTAACTGCTGCTTTTGTATTTCTTGTGTTTCTAACACTATTTTAGCATTCGCTACTCGGGTTTTGGTCGTACCTCCGTCAAAAATATTCCACGATAGGTTTACTCCTGCATTGAAACCTGTTTGCGTATTGTTTATAGGACTGAATCGGTTCGTAGGGTCGTTGGCACTTTGATTCCACGCATACGAACTCGTTAAACCTACGTTCGGCATCCAGCCGGCCTTGTTAATTTCTACGTCTAATGCTCTGAGTGCTATATTTTTTTGCGCTTGTAATAAATTGGCATTGTTTTCTTTTGCTTTATTTAAAATTTCAGGAAGGTTTAAATTTACAGCATAGGTAACCACTGTATCTACTTTTACCGTGGTATTTACTGCTCTTCCTAATACCACGTTCAAATCTCGTTTGGCATTTGCTAGCTGCCGATTAATATCTATATAAGTGATACTATCGTTATTAACATCAACTTCTGCGTTTAAAATATCGAGTTTGGTGTTTTGTCCATACTCAAAACTATATTTGGCCCTTTCTAAGCGTTTTTTTGAAATGCTAAGTGTTTGCTGTTGTGTTACCTCGTTTTCTGTTAATCTTGCTACTTCATAATAGGCAAAAAATAGTGTTGTTAAAGTATTTTCCATTACCTGACGTGCTTGTAACTCGGTAAGGTTATACGTTTCTTTTAATTTTTTAAATGTATTTTTTCTATTAAAACCGTTAAAAATAGTATAATTGAGACCTACAGAAGCATTATATGACTTAGACTGTGCTCCTACTACAGAATTTACACTACCGTCTTGAAACTCTAAATCTGTATCTCTATTAGAATAATTAGCTCCTGCATTGGCTGTTACCGTTGGTAAATAACCACTATTGTACACACTTTGGTTATTTTTTGCCGTTTCTAGATTGTTTTTGGTGATTTTGATATTGTAATTATTCTCTAGCGTAATGGCTACAGCTTTTTCTTTGGTTAATATTTCTTGTGCGTAAAATGACATACTTACCAAAAGAAATCCTATACTTAAAAACTTTGTACTCATTTGTTGTCTCATTTTAACCTTGTAACTCTTCCTTCTCCGATGCCAATTCCTTAATGGCTCTTTCTACTTCTTCCCTTCTTGGCTTTTTTCCTTCCCACAACCATTTTACATATACTTTAAAATAGTTTGCTATAGATAACAAAACAGGCAGTGTAAGTAGTGTTAAGAACGTAGCAACTATAATTCCGTACGCTATAGATATTGCCATTGGAATTAAAAACTGTGCTTGTCTACTCGTTTCAAAAATTAAAGGTGTTAAACCAGCTACGGTAGTAATGGTTGTTAAAAAAATGGCTCTGAATCTAGATTTCCCTGCAGCAAATAGTGCTTCTTCATACTCCATCCCTTGTTTTAAATAGGTATTGAATTTGCTAATCAGTACGAGTCCGTCGTTTACCATAATTCCTATCAAGGCAATGATTCCTAATAAGGATAAAATATTGACTGCAAAACCATGAAACCAATGACCCCATGCAACCCCTATTAAACTAAAGGGCACCATAAGAAGTAACATAAATGGTTGACCATAAGACCTGAAAGTAAATACGATAACAATGTATATTAATAGTAAAATTACTGGACCTACCACTCCTGCTGAACTTGATATTTTAGAAGCTTCTCTATTTTGCCCCTCATACAATGCCGTAATCGATGGATATTTGGCAGTTATCATAGGCATTATTCTTGTTTTGATATCTTCTAAAATATCGGTAACACTCGCTTGAGATTCTTTCATATCGGCCTCTACCTTTATTTCTCGTTGTCCTTCAAGGTGATTGATAGCTATTTCTCCTCGTTCAATTTCGTACGTAGCTATTTCAGAAAAAGGAACCCTACTGCCCGTAGGGGTTACAATACGCATATCGTCTAAATTTTTAATCGAAGAACGCTCTTTTCTATCGTAACGTACCCATACTTTTATTTCATCTTGACCTCGTTGAAAACGTTGTGCTTGCCTACCAAAGAAACCACTTCGTACTTGCGACATCACTCCGTTTAAGTTAAGCCCTAGCAAATACGCATTGTCTTTTAATTTTATTTTAATTTCTTTAATTCCTTGTGGGTCGCTATCGGTTACGTCTTTTAATTGTTGGTTCTTAATAAGTTCCGCTTTTAATTCAGCCTTCGCAGCTTTCAACTCCTCAATGTTGTTACTTAATAAGGATACTGATACTGGACTTCCACCGAAATTACCTCCAGAACCGTAGGTTAAGGTTTCCACTCCGTAGATTTCACCTACCCTATCTCTAATCGCATTGGTTATTTCCCTTGAACTAAAGGTTCTTGTTTCTCCTGGCAACAAATTAATTCTTAAAGAAGCCCTCGCTGTACCTGGTCCAATTTGTTTTAATACGTTTTCAACTACTGGCTCTTCTGTTACTCCGTACTTTTTGGTAAATTCTTTTTCAACTTCCCATGTTTTTTCTTCGATAATTGAAATGATACTATCGGTTATTTTCTCATTCGTTCCTTGTGGCATGGTTAAGTTTACCGACACTCTATCGCTCGCTATAGATGGGAAAAGAGTTTTCTTTATGATCCCTCCTTGAAAAGCTCCTATGGTTATTACTAAAAAAGCAATAGGTATTACCATCCCAAAGAATTTATTTTCGAGTACAAATTTTAAAACTGGCGCATATAATTTGTCACGCATAAAATCCATCACATCTTCTGCATACTTATTGAACTTGTAGAGTTTTTGCTCTCTATTTAATGCTTTTGAATGTGCTACGTGTGCTGGTAAAATAATTAGGGCTTCTACCAGGGAAAGAATTAATGTTAGAGCAACCACTGTGGCTACCTCGCTAAAAAACTCTCCTATTCTTCCATCTAAAAAAAGAAAACTGAAAATGCTAAAACCGTAGTTGTAATTGCCGAAATAATCGGCGGAACAACCTCCATCGTACCATCAATCGCAGCTCGTATGGGATTTTTTCCTTTTTCGTAATGGTGATAAATATTTTCAGAAATTACAATTCCATCATCTACCAAAATTCCAATAACGATAATCATTCCGAAAAGTGATAATACATTGATTGTAATATTAAAATAGCCAGCAAACATAAACATTCCAAAAAAAGCTACAGGCAACCCTGCTGCAACCCAAAATGCTAACCTTGGACGTAAGAATAGCGACAAGAATAGCATGACTAACAACATTCCTTGCCAAGCATTTTTAAATAGCAATTCTGTACGTTGATTTAAGGTAATGGAAGAATCTCTGGTAATTGCTATTTGTACATTGTCGTGTTGTTTATTAAACTTTTCTATATATTCATTAATACTTGCTGCTGTGGTTAATAAATCTTCACTGTTGGTATTACTTACTTGTACGCGTACTGCTGTATTACCGTTATAATAATTTCTATTGGGTGTTTCACTCCAAGTATCTTTAACGGTCGCAACATCTTTTAATCTTATAATACTTCCAGAAGCATCAGCTTTCACTACTAAATTAACTAACTCATCTCCGTAATACGATTTATTTCTTGCTCTAATTAAGTACTCTTCTTCTTTTGTTTTAACCGTACCTCCTGTTGCTAAAATATTTGCTGTCGATACTGCATTTGCTACTTCATTAAAGGTAAGGTTATAGGCTAGTAAATCGTTTTCTCTAACAGCTATTTCTATTTCTTCTTGTGGATATCCTGAAATCTCTATTTGAGAAATTCCATCAATTCTACGAATGTCATTTTCAATACCTCTAGCTATACTTTTTAACGATGCCAACGGAATACTTTCACCCGTAACTACAAAACTAATGGTTTCGGCTATACTTTCTATTTTAGATACTACCGGCGGCTCCATTCCAGTAGGAAAGTTGGGTACTTTATCTACTGCATTTTTTACATCTGCCAATACGACGTTAATATCGTATCCTTTGATAATTTCTACAGAGATACTTGCTGTATTTTCTGAAGAGGTAGAGGTTACCCTATCGACTCCTACCAATCCTTTTAAATTATCTTCAATTTTCAAAACGACTCCTTCTTCAATCTCTTGTGGTGATGCTCCTGGATATGCAATATTTATTGCGATAAACTTAGCGTCTGTTAAAGGAAAAAAAGAGGATCTTAATGAAGAATAACCAAAAAAACCTAAAATAAGAAAGGCAATGATGATGATGTTTACTGCTACTGGATATTTTATAAAATATGATATAACTTTCTTCATCCCCTACTTTTTTGTTTGTTCTTGAGTTTCAGAAAATATTTTTATAGGCATTCCTATATATGCCCCTGGTACGGGTTTGGAAACTAACTGTTCTCCATCTTTCAATCCTTTGATGATAACGGTATTTTCGTTAAAATGTACTGGAGTCACCTCAACCAAGTCTAGGGTATTGTTTTTTACTACATATACTGCATTGTTATCTACCAATAGTTTTCTGTTAATTTCAAACGCATTTGTTGCTGTTTTTGCAGGTACATTCGCTTCTAAATACATTCCCTCTCTCAACTCTTGCCCTTTCACTTCTATAAACACTTGAACTGTTTGGGTGTTTTGATTTATCTTACTGTTTATTCTAGAAACTTTACCTGTCCATTTGTTTGTTTTTTCTAGGTCGTGCAGTGTTACTGTCTTTCCTTCTTTTAAAATTGCCGCAAACGCTGCATTTACAGATAAAGGAAGCTCAAAAACTGAAACATCGATAAACTCACCTAATTTTTGCCCAGGTCTTACTAAAGTTCCGCTAGTAACCAATGCTTCTGTTAACACGCCGTTAAAAGGAGCGTTGATACGATACTTTCCTAACCTTACTTCCGAGTTTTTGATATTGTAGTAGGTCGTATATATATTTTTTCCTGTTAAAAAATACTTTCCTTTGTCAGAACTAGGTTTTGGCAACGGTTGTACAGCTTTATTGATATCAAAATTTTTCAAGTAAGTATCCCACTTTTCAAAGTCTTCAGGAAAGTCTAATCGAATATCTGGCATGATGGAAGCTATTAAGTTTTGTAGTGAGCTTCTTTGCGATTGTATAGAAGCATAAAACTCTTGGTTGTTAATTCTCAACAGCGTTTGTCCTTTTTTATACCTAACTCCTGCTCTAAAATCTTTTCCTGTTGCCTGCAAAACTCCTTGTACTTCGGCAAAAAGAGCTATTTTATTTTTAGCCACCAAACTACCATTCGCTGAAATGTTTACAGGTATTTCTCCGTTTTTTACCTCTTGTACAAAAACAGTTTTCTCTATTTTATTTAGCTTTTGCACAGGGGGCTTCTTACTGTTTTTAAAATACCTAGCTATTAAAAAAGCTATCGCTAACACAGCAATTGCTACCCCTACGATTTTTAGTTTTCTCATATATATGTTTTTAGCTGCATTCACAACTTGTAGTTGATTTTTGGTTTATGTTATTTTGTACTTTTTTGATAACACTAATGGCTTTTTTTATTTCTTCTTCTGAAATATTTTCTTGTAATGAATTTGCTATTTCTTCAATTACGGGCAAGGTTTCGTTAAATAGCAACTCTCCTTTTTTTGTGACATGAACATTTTTTATTCTTCTATCTAATTTTGAAGAAATTCTTGTAACCAAGCCCTTCTTTTCCATGGTGTTGATTAACCTAGTTAACGAAGTTTTATCTCTATCTGTTAAAAAAGCAAGTTCTTGCTGCGCAACACCATTTTTTTTATGAAGTGTTTTTAAGACAATCCACTGTATTTTGGTAAGACAGATATTTTTGTCGAGAAATACGTCGTGAATATGATTGTCAATCATTTTCATGGTTTTCCCTAACCAAGGTGCTAATGTGTTATCTATACCCATTGTTGTAATTTCAACATGGAAACAAAATTAGACTATCCACATTATTTAGTTGCATATACAACTAGTTAAGGTTTTGTTAAAAAAAATCCGAAGTATTTCTACTCCGGACTTATATTTTATGAATGCTTTAAACTTATTTACTCAAGTACATTTTACGTCTTGCATATAACTCGTAAAAAGCATCGTCTCTTAAAGAATCGATGAATAAAATGCTTTCTCCTGTAGATTTCATTTCAGGCCCTAAGTTTTTATTTACATTCGGAAACTTGTTAAATGAGAATACAGGTTGTTTAATTGCAAAACCTTCTAATTGCGGATTGAAATCAAAATCGGTTACTTTTTTATCTCGTAACATTACTTTTGTTGCATAGTTTACATACGGTTCTTTATAGGCTTTCGCTATAAATGGAACGGTACGTGAGGCACGTGGATTTGCTTCAATAATGTATACTTTATCATCTTTAATCGCAAATTGAATATTAATCAATCCAACGGTATCTAGTGCCAAGGCAATGGTTTTCGTATAGGCTCTAATTTGCTCTAAAACTAATTCTCCTAAGTTAAACGCTGGTAAGGTAGCATTTGAGTCTCCAGAGTGGATTCCACAAGGCTCGATATGCTCCATGATTCCGATTATATATATATTTTCACCATCGCAAATGGCATCTGCTTCTGCTTCAATGGCTCCTTCTAAGTAATGGTCTAATAACAATTTGTTGTTTGGTATCTTACGTAATAAATCTACCACGTGCTCTAACAACTCTTCTTTATTTATTACAATTTTCATTCCTTGACCTCCTAATACATACGATGGACGCACCAAGATTGGAAAATCTAATTCATCTGCCAGAGCTAAAGCTTCATCAGCGGTTTCTGCTACTCCAAATTGTGGATAAGGAATGTTGTTTTCTTTTAATAAGGTAGAAAAACTTCCTCTATCTTCAGCTAAGTCTAGTGCCTTAAAACTGGTACCTATAATTGGAATTCCGTAACGTTCTAACTTTTCAGCTAATTTCAAAGCTGTTTGTCCTCCTAACTGTACAATAACACCTTCTGGTTTTTCATGTTTGATGATATCGTAAATGTGTTCCCAGAAAACTGGTTCGAAGTACAACTTATCGGCCGTATCAAAATCGGTAGAAACAGTTTCGGGGTTACAGTTAATCATAATGGTTTCATAACCACACTCTTTGGCGGCATATACCCCGTGAACACAGCAGTAATCAAACTCAATTCCTTGACCAATTCTGTTAGGTCCAGACCCTAATACAATTACCTTTTTCTTGTCAGAAACTACACTTTCATTCGATACCAACACTTCTCCGTCGGCAGTTTCTATCTCACTTTCAAAGGTAGAATAGTAATACGGAGTTTGCGCTTTGAATTCAGCAGCACAAGTATCTACTAACTTATAAACACGTTTTATTTTTAATTCTTCACGTTTTTTATATACTTCGCTTTCTAAACATCCTAACATATGAGCGATTTGACGATCGCCATATCCTTTTTGCTTAGCCTCTAATAGTAATTCTCTATTTAAGGTATCGATTGTATATTTAGAAATTTCTTTTTCTAAATTAAACAATTCCTCATATTGCTTTAAGTACCACATATCTATTTTTGTGATATCGTAAATCTTACTTAGAGGAATTCCCATAGCAATGGCATCGTAGATTGCAAATACACGATCCCAAGAAGCATATTTTAATTTGTCTATAATTTGATTGTAATCTTTATACCCTTTACCGTCGGCTCCTAAACCATTTCGTTTAATTTCTAACGATTGGGTTGCCTTATGCAAGGCTTCTTGGAACGAGCGTCCAATTCCCATAACTTCTCCAACTGCTTTCATTTGCAAGCCTAAAGTTCTGTCAGAACCTTCAAACTTATCAAAATTCCAACGAGGTATTTTTACGATTACATAATCTAATGTTGGTTCAAATAACGCTGAAGTTGATTTCGTAATTTGGTTATCTAACTCATCTAAGGTATATCCTACAGCTAATTTAGCGGCAATTTTAGCAATTGGGTACCCCGTTGCTTTCGATGCTAATGCTGATGAACGAGATACACGTGGGTTTATTTCAATGGCAATGATATCTTCTTTTTCGTCTGGAGAAACCGCAAATTGCACGTTACATCCTCCTGCAAACTCACCGATAGAACGCATCATTTTAATTGCCATATCACGCATTTTCTGATATGTTTTATCAGACAGTGTCATGGCTGGAGCTACAGTAATAGAATCTCCTGTGTGAATTCCCATCGGATCCATATTTTCGATAGAACAGATAATTACCACGTTGTCGTTATCGTCGCGTAACAATTCTAACTCGTATTCTTTCCATCCCATCATTGCTTTATCAATCATCACCTCGTGAATTGGAGAAATCTCTAATCCTCTAGATAATGATTCTTCAAATTCTTTCTCATCATATACGATAGATGCTCCTGCCCCACCAAGTGTAAAAGAGGCTCTAATACATAGAGGAAAACCAAATTTTTGTGCTACTTCTTTTCCTTTTAAAAATGAAGTCGCTGTAGCTTGAGGCGCCATTGGCACTCCTATTTTTTCCATTAACAAGCGAAACTTGTCTCTATCTTCAGTAATATTAATTGCATCAATATCAACTCCTATAATTTCAACATCAAAGTCTTCCCAAATCCCTTTTTCATCAGCTTCAATACAAAGATTTAAGGCTGTTTGCCCTCCCATGGTAGGTAAAACAGCATCAATTTGTGGATGCTCTTTTAAAATTTGTAAAATAGATTTTGTATTCAGCGGTAACAAGTATACATGATCTGCCATTGAGGGGTCTGTCATAATTGTTGCCGGATTCGAGTTAATTAAAATGGTTTCAATTCCATCTTCTCTCAACGATCGTAATGCTTGGGATCCTGAATAATCAAACTCACATGCTTGACCAATAACAATAGGTCCAGATCCAATAATTAAAATCGATTTAAGGTCTTGTCTTTTAGGCATTTTAGTTGGTGTTGTGTTGTGATGTAAAAATAAAAATTGTTTGGTTATAAAAAAAGGCGATACTGAATAGTAACGCCTTTAAAATATTAACAATTGTTAATCATTATTTCTTTGGTCTTGATTCAGATGAAACAGACAATTTCTTTCTTCCTTTTGCTCTTCTTCTAGCTAATACTTTACGTCCATTAGCAGAAGCCATTCTTTCGCGGAAACCGTGTTTGTTTCTTCTTTTTCTCTTCGATGGTTGGTACGTTCTTTTACTCATTACAGTATATCTTAAATATCTTCTTTAAATATGTTTTGCTTTTGTGAAATTCCGTCTGCTAAAAGCGTGGGCAAATATACAACAGTTTTTCGGTCTGGCAAATCCTACATTTATTTTTTTAAAAAAAAGTATGTCTAACAAAAATACATCAACTTTCTATATGTTTTTTCTCTTTTTTATTTGTGGTAATAGCCAGACTTCTTACTTTTGCGCAAACCTAACAGTACCATGAACAACACAAAATACGTTTTTGTAACCGGAGGCGTAACTTCATCATTAGGGAAGGGAATTATAGCCGCTTCTTTAGCCAAATTATTACAAGAAAGAGGATATTCAGTAACTATTCAAAAGCTTGACCCATACATTAACATCGATCCAGGAACATTAAACCCATACGAACATGGTGAATGTTATGTTACCGATGATGGAGCAGAAACCGACTTAGATTTAGGGCATTACGAACGTTATTTGAACATTCCAACCTCGCAAGCGAACAATGTAACTACAGGAAGAATTTATCAATCTGTAATAAACAAAGAGCGTAAAGGAGAGTTTTTAGGAAAAACAGTTCAGGTAATTCCTCATATTACCGATGAAATTAAGCATCGAATTCAAATTTTAGGCAATACAGGCGATTATGATATTGTAATTACTGAAATTGGAGGAACTGTAGGTGATATCGAATCGTTACCTTATATAGAAGCTGTTCGTCAATTGCAATGGGATTTAGGAGAAGACAATGCCATTGTTATACACCTTACTTTAGTTCCGTATCTTGCAGCTGCTGGTGAATTGAAAACAAAACCTACACAACACTCTGTAAAAACATTAATGCAAAGTGGGGTAAGTCCTGATATATTGGTGTGTCGTTCTGAGTATGAAATTTCTAGTGATATAAGACGTAAACTAGCCCTATTTTGTAATGTGAAACCTCAAAATGTAATTCAATCGTTAGATGCTGAAACCATATACGATGTTCCGAACTTAATGTTTAAAGAAGGGTTAGATTATGTGGTATTAGATAAGTTAAACTTATCTACACGAAAACAACCTAACTTAAAAACATGGAATAAGTTTTTAGAGCGTCATAAAAATCCTACTTCTTCTATAGAAATTGGTTTGGTAGGAAAATACGTTGAATTACACGATTCTTATAAATCTATTACTGAAGCCTTTATCCATGCAGGAGCTTCAGCTACCAATAAAACAAAAGTGAATGTTCGTTGGATTCATTCGGAAGATTTAACTCCAGAAAATGCTGCTGAACAACTAGAAGGTTTGAACGGTGTATTAGTAGCCCCAGGGTTTGGTGATAGAGGAATTGAAGGTAAAATTGCCGCAGTACAGTATGTGCGTGAAAATAACATTCCTTTCTTAGGAATTTGTTTAGGAATGCAAATGGCTGTTATTGAATTTGCCAGAAATGTATTAGGACTTAAAGATGCCAACTCTACTGAAATGGATCCGAATGTCGCGCATCCGGTAATTAACTTAATGGAAGAACAAAAAGAGGTTACCGAAAAAGGTGGAACAATGCGTTTAGGTGCTTGGGATTGTCAATTAGCCCAAGACTCTAAAGTGTATCAGGCATATAAAGAAGAACTCATTAGTGAGCGTCACCGCCACAGATACGAGTACAACAACGATTATAAAGAGCAGTTAGAAAATGCTGGGATGAAAACTGCAGGTGTGAACCCTAAAACTGGATTGGTAGAAATTGTTGAAATCGATTCGCATCCTTGGTTTGTTGGAGTTCAATACCACCCTGAATATAAAAGTACCGTGTTAAATCCGCACCCTTTGTTTGTAAGTTTTATCAAAGCAGCTTTAAAGCAATCAAAAAAATAAATTAAAAGTCCTGTAATCTACATTACAGGATTTTTTATCGATTACTCAAAATTGGAATACAGTTTGAGCTATTATCATTCACAAAATTATTCATCGTAAAACCTCAAAAAATCTATAGGGTTTTACTACATTTGTCGGGTTTTTCAGCTTTCAAGAAAAACTTTAAATGACAAATTGACATTTTAACATATATCAATGGAACAAAAAAATTTGATTTGAATTCCTTTATAGGAATGCTTTTATTAGGAGGAATTATGCTTTGGTGGATGAACACACAAAAGCCAGAAGAGACTCCTGAAAAGACTACTCAAACAGAGCAAACTACCAATGCAACTACCGACACTCAAAACAATGGAAGCGATACTACTGTAGTTGTAAGTGACTCGTTGCAACAAGTTGCACTACAAAATAAGTTAGGGGCTTTTGCTTACGCAGCTTCTACAAGCAAAGAAGGAAGCACAACTCTTGAAAATGATCTTGTAAAGTTAACTATCGACAATAAAGGAGGACAAATTATTGAGGCTTTAGTTAAAAACTATAAAACATACGACTCTTTACCTGTATACTTAGTTAAAGATAATAATGCTTCTTTTAATATTAATTTCGGAACTACTGATAACCGAATTTTAAACACTCAAGATTTATTATTTACTCCTACTCTTACTAAAAATGGAGATGTACAAGTACTTTCTATGAAATTAAAAGTTTCGGAAGCAAAGTTCTTAGAATATCGCTATGAAATGAAAGAGGGTGATTATAGAGTTGGTTTTGCAGTGCGTTCGCAAGGATTAAACAATACTATTAATGGTTCTCAGGAAATTAATTTAAACTGGAATTTAAAAGGGTACAGACATGAAAAAAGTTTGAAAACTGAAAACATGTACTCGTATTATTACTACAAAGCTGACGACGAAGTTGATTACTTGCAAATGACTGATGATGAAGTTGTAAGTGATATTGATTGGGTTGCTTATAAACAACACTTCTTCTCTTCTATCTTAACTTCAGAGACTCCGTTTAACAATGCGAGTTTACAATCTGTTGACTTTGCTGGAGAAGATAAAGATAGCGTATACACGAAAACCTACGGAATTAAAACTCCGTTAGCTTTAACAAATGGGGAATTAAATTACAACATGCAGTGGTTTTACGGACCAACCGATTATAATTTGTTAAAGACTTATGAAGGAACAAACCTAGATGAAATTGCTGATTTAGGTTGGGGTATTTTTGGTTTCTTAAACCGTACCATATTCTACCCTGTATTTAATATGCTAAAAGGGTTTATTGGTAACTACGGATTGATTATTATTTTAATGACCATCGTAGTACGTATCATAATGTCGCCAGTATTATACAAATCGTACTTATCGAGTGCTAAAATGAAGGTGATTCGTCCAGAAATGGAAGAAATCAATAAAAAGTACCCAGGCAAAGAAAATGCAATGAAGCGTCAGCAAGAAATCATGGCGGTACAACGAAAAGCCGGAGTAAGTATGATGTCGGGTTGTATACCTGCCCTGATGCAAATGCCTGTGTTCTTTGCATTATTTAAGTTTTTCCCTACCAATATAGATTTCCGCCAAAAAAGTTTCTTGTGGGCGAACGATTTATCTTCGTATGATACCATTTTTAAATTACCATTTAAAATTCCTTTTTACGGAGACCATGTAAGTTTGTTTCCAATTTTGGCTTCTATCGCAATTTTCTTTTACATGAAAATGAACCAAAGCCAGCAAGCCAATATGCAAGCTCCTACGCAAGAAGGAATGCCTGATATGAGTAAGATGATGAAGTGGATGATCTACTTCTCTCCTATCATGATGTTATTCTTCTTTAACAATTATGCAAGTGGATTGAGTTTGTACTATTTCATTTCTAACTTGTTAACCATAGCTATTATGTTTGTAATTAAAAATTACGTAATAGATGAGGATAAGATTCATGCTAAAATTGAAGAAAACAAGAAGAAACCTGTTAAAAAAAGTAAGTTCCGTGAGCGTTTAGATGCAGCCATGAAGCAAGCTCAGGAACAGCAAGCAGCGCAACAAAAGACAAAAAATAAGAAATAACAACTTCTATTTTATAAAAAAACTAAAATCCAACGACTTATACCGTTGGATTTTTTTATTATTTGTAATTTCGCAAGGTTATCCAAAAACAGACAAGTATATGGATTATAGAATGACTATTATCATTCCCGTTTTTAATGAAATTGATAATTTAGATAGAATACACAGTACGTTTACCGATTACTTTTCTAAAAGTAATACCAAAAGCAAAGTTTTATTTGTAGACGATGGTTCTACCGATGGTAGTTTTGATAAAATTGATGAAATATGCACAAAAAATCCTGATTTTGAATACCTGAAATTTAAAGAGAATTGCGGATTAAGTGCTGCGATTAAAGCAGGGATCGACCATATTAATACCGAATTGATAGGATATATCGATGCCGACCTGCAAACAACTCCTTATGATTTTGACCTTTTGCTAGAAGACATCGACAACTATCAGGCTGTTATTGGATATAGAGGTAAACGAAAAGACACTCTCAGTAAAAAAATACAATCGCTAATAGCCAATAGTATTCGACGTGCGTTGATAAATGATGGTGTTATTGACACGGGATGCCCGTTAAAAGTATTACATACTGATGCTGCTAAGAAAATTCCTTTTTTTAAAGGAATGCATCGTTTTATTCCTGCCTTAATTCAATTACAAGAGGGCACTATAAAACAAGTAAAAGTGCAGCATTTTGAACGTATTGCAGGAACTTCAAAGTATACCATTTTCAACCGGTCTTTCAAGGCATTACGAGACACTTTTGCCTACCGCTGGATGCGAAAGCGCTACATAAACTACACCATAGAAAAGTCTAAAATTAGCTAATGAGCGACTGGCTTTCATATAATTCTTTTGTGTATATCATTGGTTTTGCTGCACAAATTTTGTTTTCAGCAAGATTGTTGTTGCAATGGATTCAATCTGAAAAAGTAAAAAAAGTGTTAACTCCTGTGTTGTTTTGGCAACTGAGTTTAATTGCTTCTTTTTTACTCTTTGTATATGGCTGGTTACGAGACGATTTTGCTATTATGTTAGGACAATCGCTTACTTACTTTATTTACATAAGAAACATGCAATTGCAAGGGTCTTGGAAAAAACTACCAAAAATACTACGTGGTTTTTTATTTATTTTCCCTTTTCTAATCGCTATGTATTCTTTAAAAAACAACCAAATCGATGCTGAACGCTTATTCAGTAATGAAAACATTCCTATGAATTTATTAATCTGGGGAAGTATTGGGCAAATTATTTTTACCTTACGATTTGTATATCAATGGATTTATTCCGAACGTAAAAAAGAATCGTCTTTACCTTTAGGTTTCTGGTCGCTAAGTCTTATAGGCTCGCTCATGATTTTAAGTTACGCTATTATTAGAAAAGACCCTGTTTTATTTGTCGGACAATTATTCGGCTTTGTTATTTACTGTAGAAATGTGTATATCTTATTAAAACATCAAAAATCATAAAACACCAACGTATAACTTATCACTACTAAATCTTGTTAAAAATGAGAAGCAAACTGACTTTTAATATCTTTTTAATCATCGCTGCTATTAGCTTACTTATCAATGTAGGATCTTATGGTGTTATTGAAAGTAGTGATGCCAGGTATGCCGAAATTGGTAGAGCAATGCATGCTTCGGGTGATTTTATGCATCCTAACTTACTAGACGTGCATCATTACCATAAACCTCCTTTTACCTATCAAATTACAGCGTTAGGTTATAAAATATTTGGCACGAACGCTTTTGGTGCTCGCTTCTTTTTACAGCTTGCCATTTTACTACAACTTGTTTTAGTATACCGCTTGAGTTTTTTATTATTCGACAACAAAAAAACGGCGTTATGGTCTGCCATTATTTATTTTAGTTTTCCTTTGGTGCTCGTATCCTCACGTAACTTAACGACCGATGCTTTTTTAGCAACCTTTGCCCTGTTAAGCATTTATAGTTGGGTGCGATACCGCAAATCTGGCGTAATTAAATGGCTTTATGCCTTCACTATAAGTTTGGCTCTTGGCTTTTTAACCAAAGGTCCTGTGATATTCATTGTTCCCGTAATTTTTATCCTTTTTTACAATCGTACTGAAAAAGCAAAGCATCGTTTTTCTTTCCATCATATTGCTGCTTGGACCTTTTTTTTAGTCATAGCAGCTTCTTGGTTTGTGTATTTAGGATATCACAATCCTGCTTTTTTAGATTATTTCTTAGGAAAACAAACCGCCGACAGGTTCTCTAAAAATGCCTTCGGAAGAACAGAACCTTTTTGGTACTTCTTAGCCTTTGCTCCTTTGGTGGGATTACCGTGGTTTTTAGCCGCTGTGTATTTGGTAAAAGAGCAAAAACAACTCTTCAAAACAAAAACCATTCACTTTGCTTTATTCATGGCATTTGTAATTCCGTTAGTATTCTTTTCGATTTCTTCTTCTAAGCGAATTTTATATATTTTGCCTTTATACAGCATGCTTGCTGTTTTAATTGCTGATTTATTTTCAAAAATTACGGTTGAAAAAACAAAAATCATCAACGGTATCGTACTTGGTTTTTATGGATTACTCCTACTCGCTTTTATGGTCGCTCCTTTTGTGGATACAGGAATGAACATTCCGTATTATTTAGCAATTGCGAGCTGCTTGGTCGCTATCTTTATTTTTTTACTGTATACCTCATTAAAAGACGAAGTTAAATTTAAACCTATCATTGCTTCTTTCGTTGTTACAACATTTCTATTGATAAGTGCTACCACCATTTTGGCTAAAAACGAATTAAAAGTAAATGCTTCAAAACCTGTAACCGATTTCCTGATTGAAGAAGACTTGGCTTCAAGAGATATTTTAGTGTACAATACAAGAAAACCATCGATTGCATTTGGGTTGAATAAATCTATCATTTCGCTATATGACGGACATCATTCTTTAAACAGAGAAACGCAATTTGAAACAGATGCAGCGTGGAAAAAACACTTACTGAACCTCAAAGATGCTGAAGGATTTGAAAAATTAGAGCAATTGGTCGCAAAACCTACGGTTTTACTATTGTACAAAAAACAACTTCCTGAAAAACTCAACTGGTTAGCTGAAAAATATGCTCATAAAAAAGTAATGGGAAAGTGGGTTGTTTACTACTAAGTTAAGCAACATCTGCTTCAATAAACTTTCGATCAGATCAATAATAGCCAGCTATTCAAATGATTTTACCAACTATTTTTGGCACCGTTACCTACAATTTATTACACGGACTACAAGTCGTGCTATAGTGCTTTTAAAATTTGTAATTCCTATTCATAACAACTTTTTCTTTAGAAGTAGAAAACTACTTTGAGTTCTCTAAGTAGTTCTTATCAGGATATTGTAATTACAAACTATTTTATTAATTTGTCTTTATTAACTATTTACCACACGATGCAATCGTGCGGCAGCGGGGGGTATAAAATTAAGATAGCCTATATATTATCATTGTGTTTGATTGAACCTGCCCGCCACTAGTTGCAAACTAGCGGTAGCTATTCCGGTATACTAGCATCATCGAGAGACCTTGATAACTGACCTAAAAACTTAGTTAAATCATGATTATAATAATATATAATTGTTTCTCTAAATTTTATAGTTACACCTACTATTTGAGTCTCTTTTTCACTAAGAGATTCTACAGACTTTATTATGTATTCAAGTTCTTCTACTTGTGTTTTTAGTTTTTTCTTTTCAAATCCAATTTTTCTTAATTTATATATTTCTAAAAATCTAGAAACTGGTATAGGTCTTGAAACTATAATATTCGAGAAAACAAGTTCCTTAAATTTTTCATTCTGTATCAAGTTGTTGAATTTACCATTCATAATAAAATATTATTTAGAAAACAAGATTTGCCACTGCTTATCGGCATTATACCATTTAACATAAGCCCCTGAAACAACGCGCTTACTGTTATTTAAAAAAAACTACCTTGCTTATCTAAAATTAAGGTAGCTTGTTTATTTATTACTATTTTTTATTCGGCACGGATTACAAATCCGCGCCATCGGGCGAAACCACCTCACAATTTAATGTAAAGTAGCTTTTATATTCATTCCTGTTTTTCTTACTCTATCTAACTCGCCACTAGTTGCAAACTAGCGGGAGCTGGGGATTTTAAATTTTTTCATCAACCGAACAAATACCTTCTATTATATTAATTAAATCAAATATAAAATCTTCTTGTTCTTCTTTCAACACTCTTTCCCTAAATAGAGGAAATAAAAATTCACTCTTGAATGCGTCTAAATCACCTCCAGTATTTTTATATTTTTTTAAAGCATCAACTAAAACATAATAATCTGTTTCCTTTCGGGCTATCTGTTCTGGTGAATATTTTACATTATAAAAACTATTCAAAATATTATCTACCTTAATTTCCAATTCTTTCCTTTTTATACCCATTATAATTATAGTAATATGATTAATTATATCTTACCCACTTCCCGAGCTAACGCACGATTGCATCGTGTGGTACATGTATTGGTTAATACAACCTACATACAATAACAGTATCTAACTGATCTTTTTTCTTCTGCATAATCTATAAAACTACAATACAAAATGTTTTGTAGAGCTAATTTAATAGCTCTTAAATATAGAACAATATTAAGAAATATAGTAAACTTATTGCACGGATTACATGTCCGCATTATCTGATTTTAAATTAGGTAAAATAAATTTTTAACTATGTTATGATTCAGCTACTAATAATCCAAAATATTCCTCTTTGGTTAAAGGACGTACACTCCCTTGTGGAATTACTTCGTTTTTCATTTCACAAATCAATATATCTCCTTGTCTTTTTAAACATTTGATATACGGAATTACATTCTCGTGCACTCTAAAAGTTGATGCTATGGCTTCTAAAGGTTTATCTTTATATTGTTCTTCTATCCAAAGCCAATGTTCTTTATTGGTTGAAGTACACCAACATTTAACGGCGTACGCTTTTTGAGAATTCCACGTTTTTAAATCTTCAATTTCGTTAAAGTCAACTTGATAAGTTTCAAATATGTTATGTTTTTGGCACTTAGCTTTCTTTCCTCCTAAATCGTATTTGTAATAATCAACTAAAATTCCCTTAGTCGCAACCCTTCTTGCATTTAGTGCTTTCATCATCTGTGCAACTCCAACATAGTTAAACGAAAATCTTCGAATGTTCAGGTTATTAATACTAAAAAGTTGCTCATAACTATAGGAAACTATCTGTTTCCATTGCTTCTCTATTTTATGTAAAATGAAAACAAAATGTTCATTTAACTCACAATCCCATTCTCTCAATACTTCTCTGGTATAAAAATTTTGAAATGATTGATGTCTCATTTTTATTATACGAATAAACTCTTCAATAGGAACTGGTACATATTGAGAACTCCACCTAGAACCTATATAAAAGTGTGTTTTTGACAATCGATTATTTTCACTTATTGTATGATAGAAATTTTGTACTATTTGTGAATTTTCTATATTAAAATATTCTGATTTTTTAATTTGAACAATGGTAGGGTTGCTATCGACGAATACTTCTTTTAATGCTCTTGTTCCAACTAGCTCTCCTATAGTTTTTAGTTGGTTAAATTTCTTAGAAACTCCTTCTTTCAATATCAATCTACCATACACGTGCTGTATGTTTGGAGTTTCTATAGCTTTGCTAAGTTCAAAATCTCCATTAATAATTTCTAATTTTTTAAAATACAGTTTCTCTACAGAACCTGGTTTTTTCAAGGTTCCATTAATCTGTTTTAAATTAGGCAAGTAATGATTGTATTTATAATCATAATCTACGTTTAATACCTCTAGAGACACGGCTTTAAAAGATCCTAGCAGCACCGATTGTTTTCTTATGCTCTTTAATTGAGGAGCTATCAATTCTGAACCATCTCTACTAAGTGTAAGTTTTTCTACTTCTTTTAATATGGGAAATAAATTGTTTGTTCCTTTTTTTATAAAGAGCTTCCCTTTGATATGAGATACATTGATTACTTGGTTACTTGAATTAATTACACAT
This sequence comes from Tenacibaculum tangerinum, assembly GCF_029853675.1. Classification (NCBI taxonomy): domain Bacteria; kingdom Pseudomonadati; phylum Bacteroidota; class Flavobacteriia; order Flavobacteriales; family Flavobacteriaceae; genus Tenacibaculum; species Tenacibaculum tangerinum. Next base: position 1,092,867 of record NZ_CP122539.1, read on the forward strand.
TTTTTATAAATGACTTCTAGCTTGGGTGTTCTGACTTTTCGATTAGTATTTTCTTCAATAAAAAAATCACCCCATATTTTTCTTAAATTTGGAAAATAACAATTGGTATTTATAATTTCTATAGAACCAAAATGTTCTTCTATTTCAAAAACTAATTCCCTCGATTTAAATAAGGAAAGATTTTTTATTCTAATATTACAATATTGGTAGTTTGGTATTTTATTTAATTCTGAAGGTTTTTGAATTTCTATCCAGCCTTCTTGTGCATCATTTATTTTAATTCCATTTACAATGGACAAGTTGTTTAAAGGTGTTTTATGAAGCATTTTCAATTTACCTAAAACTACCTCTAACTCTGGTAAATTAATTGCTTTTTCATGAATGTTTAAATTCCCTTTTACTATTTTTAATTTTCTAAAAACGTTCTCTTTTGCATCAACCGATAAATTGCCGTTGACTTCTGTTAAATTAGGGAAAGTGCAATTTTTAGCTCTTACGATTAAGCTTCCTTTAACCTCTTGTATCTCTATAGTACTGTTATGTATATAAACTTCTAAATGAAACGCATCTTGTTCATTAAGCAATTTAAGATCTTCTTTCTTCCTTATTTTTAGTGTAGGTATTTCCATTCTTAATCATATGCATTTTCAACGGCTCTTGTAATAGGGTTAAATTCTTGTTGTACATATTTTATTACATTCTCACCTTCAATTTTAATACAACCGTGTTCTCCATGAGATAATACAGCCTCTCCCTCAATTTTTAAGACTTGAGTACTATCTATGGTTTTTAGAACCCTAATTTTTGATGCTTCTAATACATGAGTATTGGTTGTTTCTTCTAAAAAATGTTTCATATTTTTTATATTTTAAAGAAAAGGGGTTGGACTCGAACCAACACCTACGAATTGGCATTTCGTTGCCTTCCTATTAGCTACCCTTTTCTTATATGTTTGTATATAGAGCAGACCAGACTCGAACTGGTAACCCTATGCGTGGTAGGCATATGCTCTTCCAATTGAGCTACTACTCTATTTTGTTTTTACCAGTTCTCTATTTTATAATTTTTTAGCAATGTTCCTGCTAATATAGGAGTTTCTTTGATTCCTTCAACAATGGGGTGTAAAATTCTTGCAGCACCATCTACAGAATCTAAAGGAGGTACATATGCCTTTTCAAATTGTTTTTCCCTCAAAGATTCTTTTGCCCCTGTCGATATCCAACCCACATCCACCGCATACATATAAATGCCATATTCAGTTGCGTATTGTTCGCCAGACGTTCTTGTCATCATGTTTAAAGCTGCTTTGGTCATATTAGTATGTGGATGAAATTTTGTTTTGTTATAATAACTGAAAATTCCTTCTGAAGAAGTTACATTAATAATGAACTGTTCCTTAAAACTAGATTCTTTAAATAGAGGTGTTAGCTCTTTTATTAAGAAATAAGGGGCTATTTGGTTAATAATGTTTACTTCTAAAAGTTCATACATAGATACTTCTTCTAAAGTTGAGTTCCAGCTAGTTTTAATTCGTTGATCAATTGGCTGTCCAAATCTGTTCATGGCAAACGATTGATATTCTTCATTCTTTTCTATCATGAGCCTCTCTTGCACTATCGGAGTGTGATTGGGAACTAATTTTAAATCTGCTGATTCAGCTAACAATTTAGTTTCATTTTGTATCAAGGGTTGATAATACGAATCATTATACTTGATGGTTTGAGCCGCATTATTTATTAAAATATCTAAGGATGTATATTTTAATTTACAATAACTTATAAATTCTTCAACCGCTTTAAGGTTTTTTAAATCTAGCCCGTATATGGTTAACCGATCTTTCCATTCTTTATAGTCTTTTTCTTTCTTTAACTGTTCTAAGGCCAGTGCAGGAAATCTAGTAGTTACTAACAAATTACCTTTATTTCTCAAAACTTTAAGAGCTGTTGCATAGCCTACCTTTACCCTACCTCCTGTAAGAATAACATTTCTTCCTTTTAAATTAACCGTACTAAACCTAAATCGATAGTTCTCTTCGGAACATTTAGGACACATTCTGTTATAAAAAAAATGTACTTTGGTGTAACTCTCATTACAAGAATAACAGTTCTTTGGAATTTTTAACTCTTGGTATTTATGATTGAAATCAATACTTTCATCTGAAAATAGCGTTTTATTGTTTAGAGCATTCTTTGTGATTATGGAGGACTTTAATGTTTCTAAATCTTCTTCTCTCTTATTCTCATAAAGTTCTCGTGATTTCAGCTTTTTGGCTTTTTTATACACTTTAGTTATCAGCCCCGAAAATAACTGATTGTTTGGGTTGTTATAGGGATTCTCTTTTAAAGCCTTTAAAACCTTTATACAATGTTCCCATTCTTCTTTTGTAAAATCATATGCCTCCATAGGGTAATCAATTTATTTTTACGTTTCTATTTTTTTGAATTTTAAAACGGCTCTACGAAACCAATAAAATCAAAATTTTTCATTTTCCATCGAATACCATGACCAGACGGAATTCTAATTTCATAAACAAGCTCATGTTGAAAGTGGCAATAAACATTCCACCATGTTTTATTTTTAAAAATGTAATTCAATATTTCTCTGACTTTTTCTTCCTTTTCTTTTGGTTTTCCTTTCACTATTCCCCAGAAGTTCTGAGTGGATCTCTCTGAATGTTTTTCTAAGGCTCTTGCTGCTTTACTAATTTGTGTATTGTATGATTGAAAACTCGCTATTAACAAATCGCTATCTAGCGGTGGAATTGCTTCTTCGCTTCTAGCACTCGCTGAAGTTAAACGTTGTCCTAGCACAACTAAAAAATCTTCAATCTTCGTTTTGTCGAATTTATGATGACTATTACACAATTCTTCCTCTTCTAGCATGAATAAAAACTTTCTATAAGTCTTATTTCTATCGACTTTTACTTCTTCTTCAAAGTTTGGTAAAGTGTATTTATTTAAAACTGTTTCATTCAAATGATATTCATATAAATTTTTGGTAAACTTTTTTAAATGTTCATTTTTACATTTTACTAAATAATGTTCGCTTTTACCTTTATTTAATTCTTCTCTAATAAACAATAGCTTGCTATATAACTCTTCTTTTTTCATTTTTTTACAAAGTATTTTTTATAAATAAACCAAACTGAAAATTAAGAAGTTACTACAAACTCATAATCATCAGGCATTAATTCTTTCATTAAATTAAACCAGCTCTCTACCCTATCTAAAATCCATGCATCTGACGTTATGGCTACCAAGTTACTCTTAGCAATTAACTTATCGGGGTTGTTTTCTAAAATAACCTCCCAATTATAGCCATACTCTTTAGCTATTAAAAGTAATTTGGCTTTCATTCTTCCACTATTCGAAACAGGTTTGTCAAATATCCATATTATTTTTTCAGAGTTATGATTCTTGAAAAAATCTCCAATTAAAGATATTGCTTCTTCGGTTTGATTAACACTTTTATACGTTCCATGTAATGAGGATAAATCTCTAATAGCACCATCTTTTCCTTCAAATAAATACGCATTTGATAGCATACTTTCTAACAGTATAATTTGATTAAAACCATCTACAATTATTTCTTTGCCAGATAGACTTTCTTTTAATAACGCCTTTTCTTTTCTTCTTATAACTGCTGTTTTGGCAGCAGACATTCCTTTTATAGCTTGTTGTTGACGCTTATTTAATTTATGGCGATTTCCAACCAACTCACAAGAAGAAGATTCTCCATAACCGCGTTCCAATAAAAAAGACATATCGAAGACTGCCTCTTTAATTTTATCCTGCATAAAGTTTTTTCCAAATAAATAACTGTCTCTTCCTTCTTTTCCTCTGTTTTTAGGCATTTGTATCCTTTTTTAATCTAACTATTTTCTTTACTTCTCTTTCTACGCTTCCATGGTGCATTTTTTTGCCAGTCTCCTGCCATAATACAACCATAGGGCATCACTTTATCAATTACTTCTCCTAAGCTAAATTCTTCCATTTGGTTACGAACAGTTTCAGCATTTTTATAAGCAGATGGTAATTCAGTAATATCAATTTCATTTGAGAAAAAACGCACATCTAAACCTTTTGTTTCTTCTGCGAAAATCTCTTCAAAAGTTCCTGTTTTACTTTTTCTATGTTGTGTTCTACTCACATTTCTACCAGCACCATGGGGAGCAAATCCTAAATTAGAATCCGTTGTTTTTCCTTCAACGATTAATACTGGCTCACTCATGTTTAACGGAATTAATCTTGGCCCAGTTATATCTGGCATAAACTTAGGGTCTAACGGTGTAGCTCCTTTTGCATGATAAAACAAATCACCATCTTTAAATACAAAATTATGCTCGTTCCAAAATCTGTTTTCTTTTTCGATTCCTACTTTTTCTAAAGTAGCATCGTGTAAAACCTCATGATTCTTTTTAGTCCATTTTCTTATAATTTGTAATGCTTCCCAATATGCTAAACCTTCTTGTGTTTCAAAAGGAATCCACGCATTTTGTTTCAATGTTTGTGGCGATAACTCTTTTCTAAAACGTTCAGCCACTTTCATACCTTCTTTATATAATCCAGCTCCAAAACCTCTACTTCCATGATGGGTCACTAACATTGTGTTTCCTGTTTTCTTAGATATCCCTACAAACAAGAAATGGTTTCCGTCTCCTTGTGTTCCTAAATGTGAGCGTGCTGCTGCAATACTTTTTTGACTATTTAAGAAGCTATTATTTTCAATCTCTTCTAATAAATCAGATGGAAATCTAAACTGCTCTTCTCTTGTTCTTCCTCCGAAACCAAAATGCGTAACACTATGTGCAGCATCTAAAACTTCTTTAGGATTTGCTTTTCCGAAATCTGTTAACATTACTGAACAACAAATGTCTGCACTGTGCATTCCTGGATGAATTGCATTTTTTGCTACTGCAACTCCACCTACTGGAATATTTCCTGCTGGACCTGTTGGACAAGCATCTGGCATCACAGCTCCGTTTACCAGTGTTGGTGTTTTCATTAGCACTTCCATCGAGTTAACTACAGCATTTACATTGGTTTCTTCCAACTCATTTTCAGCTTTAATATTTATACTAAAGTTTGCTGGTTCTTCTAATAATGGTATTTCAGGAGCTGGTTTAAATTGTTCTAAATATTCTACTATCTCCTGATTTGTAAATTCGTTCGAATTCACATACTCAATTGCTTTTGAAAACCATCTCCCGGGTTTAAAACCCATTTCAATTAAATCTTTTCCTGTAATTTCCACTTTCTTTTGTTTTAAATTGTTTTGTTTTTTCATAGCATTTTTCCCACTTACGGCGTTTTCTTTTTCTTAATTACAATGCAAATGTGCTGTAGTATTACGCAATGTTTTTGCGTAGTTTAATTTATTTTCTATTTTTATGAAAATAATTCAATAAATATAATGGCTTCTAATAAAAATGCACTTATTCGCTATAAAACCATTGATTTGTGTTTACGCAATACCATGCGAAAATGGACTTTACAGGATTTGATTGATGCTTGTTCTGATGCCTTGTATGAATACGAAGGAAAAGATGTGTATGTAAGTAAACGAACTGTTCAACTAGATATTCAAATGATGCGTAGTGATAAATTGGGGTACAATGCACCTATAGAAGTATATCAACGTAAATATTATCACTATACTGAAGAGGGATATTCGATTATGAATATACCTGTAACTGAAAATGATGTTCGGGTAATGAATGATGCCATACAAGTACTACGGCAGTTTAAAGACTTTTCTCTTTTTAAAGAAATGGACGGTGTTTTACAGCGTTTGGAAGATTCTGTATATTCTAAGCAAAAAAACAAAAGAGCTATTATACATTTAGATAAAAATGAACAACTAAAAGGATTACATTTTATTGATTCTTTGTATAACGCTATTCAGAAAAAGCAAGTTCTTGAAATCACCTATAAATCTTTTAAAGCTCGAAAAGAAAGTCTTTTAATTGTACACCCTCAATTATTAAAAGAATTTAATAACCGATGGTTTTTAATTGTCTATCATAAAACAGAGTTTATGAATTTGGCTCTAGATAGAATTGTTACCATTAAAGAAAAAACTGAATTTAATTATGTAGATAAAAATATAAATGGAGACGAGTACTTTAAAAATGTAATTGGGGTTACCGTATCAAACTCACGAGTTAGAAAAGTAGAATTTTGGATAGAAAAAAGATTGGCTCCTTATGTAATTACTAAACCTTTCCACCATACGCAACGCCTTATTAGGGAAACGGACAATTGGATAGTTTTTCATATTTTAGTTCAAATTAATTTTGAATTAGAACGTTTATTGCTCAGCTATGGGAATTCTATAAAAGTAACCAAACCTCTGAGCTTACAAAATAGAATTAAAAATCAACTAAAAGAAGCTTATGATTCTTACCTTTAAAGGTATTTAACTCCTTAATTTTAACCAAAACATGACTCTTTTCTAGAGTTATTTAAATTAGATTCCACAATAAAAAGGATACCATTCATGCCCTTTAGGAATGCATGTAGGACCTTTGCAACATCCAGTGCACTGGTCGGTACATAATGGTAAGCCTCCATGAATAGAGCGTTGTGCTACTTTGCTCAACGCTTTGCCAAAATTTGAAATTCTTTTTATCATACTAATAAATTTTAGGGTTTGTAAATGCTTATTGAATATTTCTTAATAAAAAAAGAGGCTGTTTTACCTTTTATACAGCCTCTTAAGATACTTTAATAAGTTATCTATTTAGACTCTGTTACAAGCCAGTGTAGAGCATCGTCCAAAAAAGTTTCTACATTGTCCGAATGGGCAATCTGGGTCTCCTAAAATTATATCTCCCCCGTGTACCGATTTTTGTTCTGTTTTACTTAGTATAGAACCAATGTTGTGAATATTTTTTACCATAAGAATAAATTTTAATTTAATAAGTTTTTAAATATTAACAGATATAATATCCAGTTGACGGTTGATAACAACACACTCTTCTTCCATTTTGATAAATAAAAGAGCCGTCGCCTCCACATTCTTCAATAAATTTACCACCTCCATTAATCTTTTGTAAGGTTGTTTTTGGCAATTCTTGTGCTCCATTTACATTTAATACTACTTTTTTCATCTTTAAAGTTTTTAAATTAATTGTTATTTGTTTTTAACGTACCCAAAATAGTTTAAAACAAACACTTAACTAACTTAAAAACCATAATTTAAGTAAGGAAAAACCGTAATTTTAATCTTCTAAGTATCCAAACTTTCCTGTGTTAAAATCTTGAAAAGCCTCGATTAATTCTTGTCGAGTATTCATAACGAACGGACCGTGTGCTGCAATGGGTTCATTTAAAGGCTTACCACTTAATACGAGAATTACCGCATCTTCTAAGGCTTCTAGAGTAAAAGTAGCTCCATCATTTTTAAACAAAGCAAAGCAATCTTGTAAAACATTATTTGATTCATTCACATTCACACCACCTTCAACGGCTAAAATGGCGGTAGTATAGTTTTCTGGAAAGGTTAACTGGGTTTTGGCTCCTTTTTTTAACCTTACATTAAACATATTAATAGGCGAAAATGTTAAAGCGGGTCCTTTATTTCCTTGGTATTCTCCTGCAATCACTTCTACTTCTCCTCCCCCGTCTTGTAATGGTACTTTAGTTATTTCAGTATTAGGTATTGCTTGATATCTAGGCGAATTCATTTTATCTTTTGCAGGAAGGTTCACCCACAATTGCACCATTTGAAACTCCCCTCCTGTTTTACTCCATTCCGTTTCGTGAAATTCTTTATGCAATACACCCGATGCTGCTGTCATCCATTGTACGTCTCCTTCTCCTATAACTCCACCACCACCTGCACTATCACCGTGCTCTATACGACCTTTATAAGCTATGGTAACGGTTTCAAAACCTCTGTGTGGATGTACACCCACTCCTTTTGGTTTGTCGGTAGGAGGAAAATTATATTTAGAATTGTAATCTAACATAATAAATGGGTCCATTCGTTGCATAGTAGATGCTCCGGGTATAAAATTGTGTACTCTAAATCCGTCTCCTACAAAATGTGGATTTCCTGGTTTTACTATTTTTTCTATACTTCTTGTTTTCATTGTTACTTCTTTTTTGATTTCTTATAAACTATTGGCTAACTCTATCTCAAATGAATTGTCGAGATAACTGCGTTGTAATAACGGTTTGTGTTTAGACCAATATCCATTTTTAACACTTTCAGAAAGTTTAGACTCATTGGCAAACTCTACTATGGTAACATCTGGAAATAGCAGGGTACCAATTTTCTGTAATTTATTTTTATCTATTTCATTTGTTTCTTTTGAAATAGCTACGACACTATATGTCTGCTCATATAATTTTTCAATGGCAGTTTCTATAGTAACAACTGTTGAAACCTGCCAATTTAAAATTTTAGGCACTGCGCTACTTTTAGTTACAACTAATGTTTTTAAATGTTTCATGATAGTTTCCTTTCTTTGATTGCTACAAAATTACGACAACAAAAAAAGCTGTGCATTGACCTATGGTAAGAACGATTTGCTATTACTCAACCATCGTAAGTAAACAATTATAACTCGTACATTAATTATTGGGTTTGAAGTTTTCTGCAGCTAAAGCTTTGCGAACTCGGCTTAAGCTTTCGGGTGTAATTCCTAGGTAAGAGGCTATCATCCACTGTGGAACGCGCAACATGATATCTGGGTACATACTCACAAAATCTAAATAACGATTTTTTGCTGAAGCACCGAGCAACTGACTAATGCGTTTGTAAAGTTGACGAATATGATTTTGCAATAATTGTTCGTTATTTTTTCTAAAATCAGTATTTATTTTTGATACTTGATTGATGAAGTTCTCATCTAACATCACTACAAGTGTATCTTCTACTCCATCAATATAATAAGTAGAAGGTTCTTTAAAATACAGACTTCCTCGATCACTTACTATCCAATTTTCGGTAGCAAACTGCAAAATATTTTCTTTTCCTTCTTCATTTAAAGCATAGAAGCGCAACAATCCTTTTTCTACAAAAAAGAAATGCGAACACACCTCTCCTTGCTTTAATAAAAAATTGTTTTTAGGTATCTTTTTTACACGGATAAACGGTTGTATTTGAAGATAATCGCTTTCAGACAGTCCACCTTTTTCTATTAGGTGTTTTTTTAAATTGGGCAGCTCCATATAGTGTGTTAAACATTTGTAAAATACAATATTCTACACGGTATTTTACTTTTCTTCCGATGTTTTTATGACTTTTCCTCGATATCGAATTGAGTTTTTTTGCGAACTATTTATGTAAATTGTACTTGATAAACTAGGAAATACCTGTACTAAAACAGTATAAGCTTCAGTCGGTGTGTTTTTATCGCTTATTCTAAATCGAATTCTATAACTATTTTCTTTCCCCTCAGATATGGTTAATTCTTCAGGAATTCCCTCAAATTCGATGCCTGTATTACGACCTCCATACGAGCCTCCCATATGGCGCTCACCAAAATACGGCAAATAGGCAGCAACGGTATCTTTTTTCATTTTAAAAAAATTACTGTTCCCTACTAGATTGATGCTTCCTGCATTACTCCCAACAGGTAACATCCCTGCATTGGCTATTTGCATTATTGCATTGGTAACTTGGGGTTCTGCCCATTCTGAGTCTATGGTGAAAGATTTGCTTTTAATAAGCGTATCTAAATAATTTATTTCTGCCTGCGTTACTTTTTTTGAAGCGGCACAGCCAAATAAGATAAAAACTACACTAATTAAAATAACATATCTTTTCATTTTGTACCTTTTTTATGTACGACAAGTTACTGAAATCAAGTGAAAGTTTCAAGAAAACAACGCTATTTAACACTTGTTTTACTCTTTTCTGGCACAGAAAACAGCTCAGGTTTTGCTCCTTGAATATCTCTGTAAAAATCATAAAAATGATTCATATCGGCATTCATGTCTTCCGTTAAATAATACGGAGGTGCTATTATAATTCGTTTATTTTTAAAATCAAAGGCAAACATTACCACAGGCACATTCGCTCCTTTAGCGATGTAGTAAAACCCTGTTTTCCATTCAGTCACTTTGTCACGAGTTCCTTCAGGTGATAATGCCAAACGAAATTCATCGTGTTCATTAAAAAGTGCTACAATTGCATCGACCTTATTAGAACTTTTACTTCTATCTACTGGTGCACCTCCTAAGGCTTTAAAAAGAAATCCAAAAGGTGGTTTAAACAACGAGGCTTTTCCTATAAAATTGATTTTTACACCAATCGTATTTCTGGCTAAAATAGCAATCGGAAAATCTTTCCAGCTTGTATGCGGTGCGCCTATAACCACATACTTTTTTAATTCTTTAGGGAAATCTCCAACAATCTTCCAGCCTAAAATTTTTTGAAATATAAATTTAGATATCATTTACTAGGTATAAAGGTCAATGATACGGTTTTCCTTATAAAAAACAAATAAATTTAACCTATCTTGTCCTATATTTGTTTCCCTAATAAATTTTTGTTAATTCTAATGAACACCACTCTTTTAATCATTTTAGCTGCTGTTAGTACCTTAATTATTGGCTTTATTATTGGAAATCTTTTATCTAAATTAAAATTCAAGCAACAAACTGCTGATTTAGAGAAAGAAATTTCAGTTTTACAAAACCATCAAGCTAATTTTGAAATTCAAAAAAGAGAAAAAGAAGAGTCGTTTATTCAACAAAAAGAAGATTTTTTAACGCGATTAGACGAAAAAACTAAAGAAAATAGCGAACTACGTCGTGAAAAAGAGTTCAATGCTCTTGAATTGGCACGCAAAAATGAAGAGTTAAAAAATTTACAGGTAAAACTGAATGAGAATAAAGAGGAAGTAACAAAACTACAAGATAAGTTTACCAAAGAGTTTGAAAACTTAGCTAATAAAATTTTAGAAGAGAAATCAAATAAGTTTACAGAACAAAATAAGAAAAATATCAAGGATATTTTAAATCCGCTTCAAGAAAAAATTCAAACTTTTGAAAAAAAGGTAGAAGACACACAAAAGGAGAGCATTTCAATGCACTCTGCCTTAAAAGAGCAATTGCTAGGGTTAAAAGAGTTAAACGCACAAATGAGCAAAGAAACTCTCAATCTTACTAAAGCGCTAAAAGGAGACAGCAAAACACAAGGTAATTGGGGAGAATTAGTATTAGAGCGTGTTTTGGAAAAATCTGGATTAGAAAAAGATCGAGAATATTTTGTGCAACAATCTTTTGTAAATAATGAGGGCAAACGACTACTGCCTGACGTGGTAATTCACCTACCCAACAATAAAAAAATGGTCGTCGACGCTAAAGTGTCTTTAACAGCGTATGAGCAGTTTGTTAACAGTGATGAGGATGTTGAAAAAGAACGTTTTTTAAAAGAACACGTAAGTTCTTTAAAACGACATGTGGAGCAACTTTCAGAAAAAAAGTACGAAGATATTTATAAAATCGAATCGCCCGATTTTGTATTGTTGTTCGTACCTATTGAACCTGCTTTTGCGGTGGCTCTAAATGAAGACCATACGCTATATAACAAAGCTTTTGAGAAAAATATTGTAATCGTAACTCCAACGACGCTTTTAGCCACACTCCGTACCATTGATACTATGTGGAATAACGAAAAGCAACAACGTAATGCCATAGAAATTGCACGTCAAGCTGGTGCTTTATACGATAAGTTTAACGGCTTGCTAATCGATTTGGTAAATATTGGCAAAAAAATAGAGGGAACGAAAAGCGATTATCTCGCCGCTATGAACAAGTTAGTAGAAGGTCGTGGCAACTTAATTAACAGCGTAGAAAAGTTGAAAAAAATGGGAGCTAAAACTAAAAAAGCACTTCCTGAAAATATTTTGCAGCGCGCCAAAGAAGAAGACTAGGCTATCATGGTTACTTTTCTATCACGTTTAAAGAAATATAATTTTCCGTTCTTTTTAACGGTTTTTCTGTACCCGAATAAGTGAAATATTTCTGTAGCTAAAAACCTTGCTGTTTTAGGGTTTACAATTAAGGTATACGAGTTATTCTGATCACTTTTTACTCCAGGTAATATTTTTAAGAGGGTATGTAAGTGTAAGTTTCTCACTATTCTAGAAAGGGATAACCAAAATGTTGAGATTTTTCTGATAATAAAAAAACCATCTTCGCCTTGTTTTTGATATAAAGGCATAAATATCTTACCATCAAATTCAGCTGTAATCGTTTTTGACTCACTCATTGCCAAAGCGTCTCCTACACTAATTCTATCAAAGTTTGAAAAACCTTCTAACATATTAAATAGCTCTCCCTCTTTGATCACATATCGGTATTTAATTTCGTAAAATTCTTGGTTTTCATTATACATAGAAAGGTAATGTTCATAAAAAGCCATTTTTTCTACGTCTTTTTTTGCAACACAACCCGAAGCGACCAAAGCAAGCCATACAAAAGCGATACAATTATCTACGGAAGATTCTTTAAAATGTTGCCCCGCTTCAAAACCTATTGACACATGACCAAATTCATTAATAAACGTTAATAAAGGACCTTCTAAAAACTCTTCAATTCCCAAAATAGTGGGAATTTTAAAATTGGATGAAAATTTTCTATTGTTCAGCGAGTCACTTATGGTAATAAAAGGAATGGAGTCTGATGATGTGGTGTGTAAATCTATAAAGTAAAAAGGACCTTGATTATGATTTACGATGTCTTTTATTGCGTTATAAATTGCTGTTTGTTCTTCAAATTCTGGAATATCTTCACCTTGCTGTTGATGCATAAGTTCTTGTGACCAAATGCGATTTAAATCTACCTTATTATAGCGTACATTTTTTTTAATAGCAGCAATATTACCACAAATGGCGTACATATTTCCGCGAAAGTGAATCGCTTCTTTTTCTACATGAGAAATTATGCTATTTAATGCAATAACTCCTGCTATTTCGTTACCATGAATTCCTGCAAAAAAAATAACAGTTGGAGTTTCATGAGCTCCTTTAATGCTACCTAATACACGTTTTATGGTAATCGTTTTATTAAAATGTGAACTATAAATTTTATTTTCTTTCATGTAAATTTCTAATTAACTTTGAATTGAAGATAAATCGTTTTGTGTAAAAATTCCCACCAATTCGTCTGCCTCAATAATTAAAACACAGGTTTTTTCCCCTCTATTCATTAGCTTTTTAGCAGTATCTATAGACGTTTCTGGTGTTAAAGAAATAAAACCAGTGTCCATCATTCTTTTTGCGGTTTTTTGTTTGTTTATGGGTTTTGAAAAATCAAAATTTGAGAGTTGTTTTTTAGAGATTACCCCTACAATTTTATTAAGATTGTTAACTACTGGAATGTGGCTTACCTTGTTCCACTTCATCACTCTCAATACCAACTCTACCAAATCGTGTTCGTTTGCTACAAATAATTCCGTTGACATCGCTTTGTAGAGTTTATTTTTTTGGGTTGAAATACGAGATTTTGATAAATCGACATCTTCCCATTGAGCTACAGGAATGTTTTGTTGTTGATTTTTACAAATGGTTTCAGTCAACACTATTTTAGTATCAAATTTTGGTAATTTTCGATTTAACAGTCGCTTATTTTTTATCAGCCAACTTGCGCCAGTGGTATTTTTATCAATTCTTTCTTCAATAATTCCTAAAAAATAATCAATATCATTGGTAGCTATTTTCGATTTTTCTAAACCTTTTCTGGCAATGGGAAGAAAGAACTTTTTGATGAGTTTTTTAGCAGGGATTCCTTTTCCACACCAATTAAAATAGGTATCTATTCCTGTTTTGGCAGCATTCATAAAGTTGCTTCTTGCATCTTCAAAAGCCATTTTTTTCCAAATTTTCTTGTATTCCTTAGGCATACCTTGCATTACTCCTACCCAAAAAACAGCATTCGCTATTTCGTCTTTTATACTAGGACCAGACGGAATATACCTGTTTTCTATTCTTAAATGTGCCACATTGTTATGAACCCCATAACACAAACGGTTCCACTTATACAAGGTTCCGTTGTGTAAATTCAATGCTTGGAGTTTTGGCATAATTCCTTTTTCTAACAATGCTAAAGAGTCTTCTTCAAAGTCAGAGGTAACCAACGGAGCATGTCTGGAAATATCATCGGTAAATAATTCTAACACCGAATGTTTTACCCATTTGTTGCCAAAAGATACTCTAGGTTTTTGTTCTCGCAATAAATAAGACGGATTTCTTAAATCTACACTTTGTTGAAAAAGAGCTATTCGCGTTTCTTTCCATAATTCTCTCCCCAAAAGCAAAGGTGAATTACACATTACAGAAAGCATAGGGCCAGCAATGGCTTGTGACCAATTGTACATATCGATAGCGTTGTCAACATCAATTTGTAAGTGTACTTGAAAGCTAGTATTGCAGGCTTCAAAAAGTATCGAATTGTGTTTTAAAATTAAATCTTCTACTCCTTGAATATGTAACTTAAAATCGTCTTTTCTTAAATCTTTTATAACTTTATTTAGGGTTTTGTACCTCCGAAAAGGTGTCATATTTTTAAATACTAAATCTTTTCTTTTTAAAGTGGGTAAAATTCCTGTTAAAATAACTTGATTTTGTTCTATATTGTTCGCCTCTTTGTTTACTTTATTTAACAATTCTTCTAGTTGCTTTTCGAGCTTAACAAAACAGTCTTCTTTTAGTTCAAATGGGTCTAAATTTATTTCTAAATTAAATAACGCTAATTCTGTAGTTATATGTGGATCATTGACATTCTCTAGTATTTTTAGTGCATTTAATGAGGGTCTAAAGTATTGATCTACTAAACAAAGTTCTTGTTCTGCTCCGACTCGTTGTATTCCTTTTTCAAACAAATCGTCTCTAATCATTCTTTCAAAAGCATCTACATCTTTTAATAAATGATAAACAAATTTTTTTCTTTCTTTTTGTGTAGTAATAGCTTTAACAGACTGTGATCCCATAAGTGTTATTTTTTAGACCTCACTAAGATAAACAAATTTATTACCTGTTAAAAATGATATAAATCATTCCAAAAAAAGAGGCTGAATTACCTAGTTTTTAACAACGAATTCAGCCTCATGCAATACTATGTGAATATTTATTTACATTACGAATAAACGTCTGTTATGCATTAAATCGTATACTTTCTCTCCTACTGCTTCTAATGCTTCTTCGTTCTCTGCGTTTAGCAATGCTTCATCGATTAAATTAACGATTGTTTCCATATCGTCTTCTTTTAAACCACGTGTAGTAACTGCTGCAGTACCCACACGAATACCAGAAGTTACAAATGGCGATTCTGTATCAAACGGAACCATATTTTTGTTTACGGTAATTTCTGCTTTTCCTAAAGCTTCTTCAGCAGCTTTACCCGTAATCTTTTTATTGCGTAAATCAATTAACATACAATGGTTGTCTGTACCTCCAGAGATTATTTCATATCCTTTAGCTACAAAAGCTTTTGCCATTGCCTGTGCATTCTCCTTTACTTGAATTTGATATTCTAGAAATTCATCAGTCAACGCTTCTCCAAAAGCAATCGCTTTAGCTGCAATAACATGCTCTAAAGGACCGCCTTGGTTTCCTGGGAATACCGCAGAATTAATCAAGGTTGACATTTTCTTTAATTTTCCTGATTTTAATTTTTCTCCGAATGGATTTTCAAAATCTTTTCCTATCATAATCATACCACCACGAGGTCCACGCAAGGTTTTGTGCGTTGTTGTAGTTACAATATGACAGTGTGGTAACGGGTCAGACAAAATTCCTTTTGCTATTAAACCTGCTGGATGAGAAATATCAGCCATTAAAATAGCTCCTACGCTATCGGCAATCTCTCTAAACTTTTTAAAATCTATATCACGTGAATACGCTGAAGCTCCTGCAATGATTAGCTTAGGTTTATGCGTTTTGGCCTGCTGCTCTAAGTGGTTATAATCGATATATCCTGTTTCTTTATGTACTCCATAAAATACGGGATTGTATAATTTACCTGAAAAATTTACTGGTGAACCGTGGGTTAAATGTCCCCCGTGAGATAAGTCGAATCCTAAAATAGTATCTCCAGGCTGTAAACAAGCCGCAAAAACTGCTGTATTTGCCTGGCTACCAGAGTGTGGTTGTACGTTTACATACTCAGCTCCAAATAATTCTTTAGCTCTATCAATAGCTATTTGCTCAACGATATCAACTATCTCACAACCACCGTAATAGCGTTTACCTGGGTATCCTTCGGCATATTTATTAGTTAAAACGGATCCTTGTGCTTCCATTACTTGGTCGCTAACAAAATTTTCAGAAGCAATCAACTCTAAACCGTGTAGTTGACGTTCTTTTTCCTCTTGAATTAAATCAAATATTTGATGATCTTTTTGCATGTTGTGTGTTGTTACATAAAGTAGCCAAAAGTACTAATTTTATTATTGAAATTATATGTATTTTACAAGAAGTACCTACAAAAATACTTTAGCATTTTTTTTACTCATCTTTTTGGGGTAAATTGAAAAAAATATGTAGGTTTGATGAAAATATAACAAAAACGATAAATGGAAATAACTGCTAATAACCCGAATAGAAAGTCTTGGTTAACCGTAGCTGAAAACTCAGATTTCCCTATTCAAAATATACCTTTTGGGGTTTTTCTTACTAAAGACCATATTGTAACGATTGGTACAAGAATTGGTGATTATGCGATTGATTTAGGCGCCTTACATCAATTAGGATATTTTGATGGAATTCCGTTAACCGATGATATTTTCTTACAAGATACCTTAAACGATTTTATTGCTGATGGTCGCAAAACATGGCGCTTGGTTCGTAATAGAATCGCCGATATTTTTGATGTAAAAAATAGTAAGCTACGAGATAATGCCGAACATAAAGAAAAGATAATCTTTAGAATGGATGAAGTTGAAATGCAACTTCCTGTTTCTGTAGGAGATTATACCGATTTTTATGCTAGTAAAGAGCATGCAACTAATGTAGGAAGCTTGTTTAGAGACCCTGAAAATGCCTTGCTGCCAAACTGGTTACAAATTCCTATTGGATACCACGGAAGAAGTTCTTCAATCATACCGTCTGGGACTCCTATTCGCCGCCCAATGGGGCAACAACGCCCTAACGAAGGAGAAACTACCCCAAACTTTGGTCCTTCAAAATTATTAGATTTTGAATTAGAAATGGCATTTATCACTACCGTTGCTAACGATTTAGGAGAACGAATTCCTATTGAGGAAGCTGAAGAATATATCTTCGGATTGGTATTGTTTAATGATTGGTCTGCTCGCGATATTCAGGCTTGGGAATACGTGCCTTTAGGCCCCTTTTTAGGGAAGAGTTTCGCTTCAACAATTTCTCCTTGGATTGTAACTTTAGACGCACTTGAGCCTTTTAGAGTTGACAACCCTAAGCAAGTTTATGAACCATTACCTTACTTGAAAAAAGAAGGAAAAGACAGTTACGATATTAATTTACAAATGGCTATTCAACCAGAAGGAAAAGAAGAAACTGTGGTTTGTAACTCTAACTTTAAGTATATGTATTGGACTATGGTACAACAATTAACGCATCATACGGTAAATGGATGTCCTGTAAATGCAGGCGATATGATGGGTAGTGGTACTATTTCTGGACCCACTCAAGATAGCTTTGGGTCAATGTTAGAATTAACTTGGAGAGGTCAGAACCCTATCAAAATGAATGACGGTAGTGAGCGTAAATTCATCAATGATTACGATACCGTTATTATGCGTGGTTACTGTAAAAACGAAAAAGTTCGTATTGGTTTTGGTGAATGTTCTGGTAAAATATTACCCGCCAAATAAGCACTAAGTATAGTATAATAAAAAACCAGTTCTCGAGAACTGGTTTTTTATTATACTTATTTTTGGCATCATAGCCATTTTAATCTTCTTCTGGAGGTGGATGTCCATGAATCTGCTCATACACTTCATCAAAATTACTACGTAAATAACTATTCAACTTTTTACGATAATCGTCTTGCAACCACTCAATGAAGTTGTGTGTACTTTTCGCGATACATTTAGAATACCTAAAAATCCTATCGTCAATCTCCCCTCCTAGTTTTTTTGCTAAAATCAATGCATCAAAAACATCTTCACTGTTTTCAACACACATCTTAGCATGATGCTCAATTGATTTTTCTAAGACTCTTTTTGAAGATTCACCACTTTGAATCGTATCTCTGTATACTTTTTTAATATCGAAATACAAATCTTCAGTATTCGAAAATTCAGCCTTTATTTCTGCTGGCAACTCATATCTAAAGTCACTCTCAATTTCTTCATCCGATAACAAACTATCTAAGTAAAAATTCGGGGATCTAAACATTTTTTGCCAGTCTAAATCAGCTCCCCAAGGACCAAAACGATGGAAGTTATTTCCTAAATCAATTACATTAAATTCAGATTTTCCAGGTAAAATACGAGAACCTCTACCAATCATCTGATAATAAAGTGTTAGCGATTTCGTAGCTCGATTCAGTATAATCGACTCTACAGTTGGCTCGTCGAACCCTGTTGTTAAAATACTAACCGACGTAATAATGGCATTTGGCGTTTTATGAAACCATTTTAAAATAAAATCACGTTCTTTTTTAGTGTTTGTGTTATCTAAGTGTGCAATTGGGTATCCTGCTCTCTTAAACGTATCAAATACGTGCAATGAGGTATTGATACCGTTGTTAAAAATTAGCGTTTTAGTTCCTTTTGCTCGTTCTTCATAAGCCTGTAAAAGCTTAGAAAGCATATCTGTATTTGTATATAAATCTTCTGAAGATTTTACGGTATAATCTCCATTTGCTCCTACTTCTAACGAAGTTAACCCTACATTATAAGAGTAAATATTTGCCTTAGCTAAATATTCATTTTTAATTAAGGCTCCAATACTTTCTCCATCAATAAGTTCATCGTAGTTATCCTTCATAGGAAGCTTAATATTTGAACTTAAAGGGGTAGCTGTAACTCCAAGTATAAAAGAACTATCGAAAAACTTAAACAGTTTCGTAAACGAATTGTAGTGAGCCTCGTCAATAATTACCAAACCTACGTCAGATATATCTAACATATCGTCATTCAAGCGATTGTTTAAGGTTTCTACCATCGCTACGAAGCAATCAAATTCATCTTGATCGTCTAGGCTTGCCTTACTATCGATAATTTTATTCACCACATTAAACTCCTTCAACATTTTTGCCGTTTGTTTACACAGTTCTATTCGGTGCGTCATTATCAACACTTTTTTCTGATAATGTTTTAAATATTGACGGGTGATTTCAGAGAAAATAACTGTCTTTCCTCCTCCTGTAGGTAGTTGATAAAGTAGGTGGTAATTTTCGGGGGCATTCTCAAAACTTTTAAAAATTTTGTGCAATGCTTCTTTTTGATAATCGTATAGATTTTTCCCTTTCTTTTGTTGTGAAGTGGTTGTGTCGTTACTCAAATCTCTATAATTTTGAAATGCGCAAAAATACGAGGTATTTAAGGAAATTCCATTAAAATTGGCATCTTTTTTAGATTTTTTTCAGATCAATACGGGCAATATCATAATGAGAAGCATGCGAAATTACTTCTCTGTTTTTAATTACCAACAACTGAGGAGATTGGTGTAAAACCTGAAATGTATACCCGATTTCATTAGAAATATCTCTATAATTAAGCAAGTCGAGATAATATACTTTAAAATCTTTAAGCTCCTCATCAAAACTACTTATAAAACGTTTAATTACCATACTGCTTATACCGCATCTTGTTGAATGTTTAAAAATAGCAACTGGTTCTTTCTCAGATATTTTTTTTATCTCTTCTATCTGCTCCAACGAGGTTAATGGAATCCAATTAATAAATGATTCCTCCTCTTTTTTACTAGTATTTTTCTTTCCAAAAAAACTATCAAAAACTCCCATAAATTACTTAATTTAATAGCACTATTATTTTTAACCACTCCAAAACAGTCAAAAAGTCACTTATTTTTAAATTTTAAAGACAAAATGTCGCTTATTTAGAAAAAAAATCAATTGGTATTGAATTTGACTTTTAGAGATAAAAAAATAAAAACGATATGAATTTTAACAATTATACAATAAAATCACAAGAAACCATACAACAAGCGCAACAATTAGCGCAAAGTTATGGTCACAACCTTATAGAAAATGAACACATTTTTAAAGCTTTATTTTTAGTCGATGAAAATGTGCTTCCTTTCATTTTAAAGAAACTCAATATTAATATTGAGGTTATACAACAAGTAGTAGATAAGCAATTAGAGAGTTTTCCTAAAGTTACGGGTGCTGATTTAATGCTTTCTCGTGAAGCAAATAAAACACTGAATGAAGCCGCTATCATCGCCAAAAAAATGAACGATGAATACGTATCTATTGAACACCTAATCTTGGCTATTTTCAAATCGAAAAGTCAAATAGCACAGGTATTAAAAGATCAAGGAGTTTCTGAGAAAAATTTGCAAGCAGCCATTGAAGAGTTGCGCAAAGGAAACCGTGTAACATCGCAAAGTGCCGAAGAAACGTACAACTCTTTAAACAAGTATGCTAAAAACTTAAACCAATTAGCACAAGACGGAAAATTAGACCCCGTAATTGGTCGCGACGAAGAAATTAGACGTTTATTACAAATTTTATCTCGTAGAACCAAGAACAATCCAATTCTAGTTGGTGAACCTGGTACAGGTAAAACGGCGATTGCTGAAGGTTTGGCTCATCGAATTATCCGTGGTGATGTTCCTGAAAATCTAAAGGATAAACAAATTTTTTCTTTAGATATGGGGGCATTGATTGCAGGTGCAAAATATAAAGGTGAATTTGAAGAGCGTTTGAAATCTGTCGTAAAAGAAGTTACAACATCCGAAGGAGACATCGTATTATTTATTGATGAGATTCACACGCTAGTAGGTGCTGGAGGCGGGCAAGGAGCCATGGATGCTGCGAATATCTTAAAGCCAGCTTTAGCTCGTGGAGAATTGAGAGCTATTGGAGCTACTACCTTAGATGAGTACCAAAAGTATTTTGAAAAGGATAAGGCTTTAGAGCGTCGTTTTCAAAAAGTACTGGTAGATGAACCGGATACAGAAAGTGCTATTTCTATTTTACGTGGTATTAAAGATAAATATGAAACACACCATAAAGTTCGTATAAAAGACGAAGCTATTATTGGCGCCGTAGAATTATCACAACGCTATATTACCAACCGTTTTTTGCCAGACAAGGCGATTGATTTAATGGACGAAGCTGCTTCTAAATTACGTATGGAAATTAATTCTAAACCAGAAGAATTAGACGTACTTGACCGTAAAATTATGCAGCTAGAGATTGAAATTGAAGCAATTAAACGTGAAAATGATGAAACTAAGTTAAAATCTTTAAATGCTGATTTAGCTAATTTAAAAGAAGAGCGTAATGAAATCAATGCAAAATGGCAATCTGAGAAAAGTGTAGTAGATACGATTCAGAACTTAAAAACGGATATTGAAAACTACAAACACGAAGCTGAAAAAGCGGAACGTAATGGTGATTATGGTAAAGTAGCTGAATTGCGCTACGGAAAAATAAAAGAAGCGCAAGAAGCACTTGACAAACAACAAGAAATTTTAGCAAGTCAACAAGAAAACTCTTTAATTAAAGAAGAAGTTACCTATGACGATATTGCTGAAGTTGTAGCAAAATGGACCGGGGTTCCTGTGACTAAAATGTTACAATCAGAGCGTGAAAAGTTATTAAAATTAGAAGACGAACTACACAAACGTGTCGTTGGTCAAGAAGAAGCTATTGAAGCGGTTTCAGATGCCGTTCGTCGTTCAAGATCTGGTTTGCAAAATCCTAATAAGCCTATTGGTTCGTTCTTGTTCTTGGGAACAACAGGAGTTGGTAAAACAGAATTAGCGAAAGCGCTTGCTGAGTATTTATTTGACGATGAAAATGCCATGACGCGTATTGACATGAGTGAATATCAAGAGCGTCACTCAGTAAGTAGATTGGTGGGAGCACCTCCAGGATATGTTGGTTATGATGAAGGTGGACAATTAACAGAGGCTGTTAGAAGAAAACCCTATTCAGTAGTGTTATTAGATGAGATTGAAAAGGCACATCCCGATACATTTAATATCTTATTGCAAGTATTAGATGAAGGTAGATTGACTGATAATAAAGGACGTGTTGCCGATTTTAAAAACACTATTATTATCATGACCTCTAATATGGGAAGCCATATTATTCAAGAGAAGTTCGATAATATGAAAGGAGATATTTATACGACCCTTGATTTAGCAAAAACAGAAGTTTTAGGGCTATTGAAACAATCGGTAAGACCTGAATTCTTGAATAGAATTGACGATATTATCATGTTCACTCCATTATCAGAAGATAACATTAAAGAAATTGTAAAACTACAACTGAATAGTGTTAAAAAGATGATTGCGCAGCAAAATATTACATTTGATGCGACCGATGAAGCTATAGATTACTTAGCGGCAAAAGGGTATCAACCAGAGTTTGGTGCACGCCCTGTAAAACGGGTTATTCAAAAAGAGGTTTTAAATCAATTGTCTAAAGAAATTCTATCAGGAAGAGTAACTACCGATAGCATTATTTTACTCGATGCTTTTGATGACGAACTGGTATTTAGAAATCAATCTGATTTAGTTAACAATTAAAAACACTTAAATAATTGTTAATCAATAAGTAAAGTGACATTTTTTCATTAGAATTAGTGAAAAAATGTCACTTTTTTGAATTGGTATTTTTTTTGAACTATAGCATTCAAATTAATGTTTAATTTAAAAAATGTAAAGTTATGTTATTAAAAAGAACTGATTTTCCAACGTTACCAAATGTCTTTAATGATTTTTTTAGAGACTGGTCAACTTTAAATTTCTCAGATACAAATACTACCTTACCAGCTGTAAACATAAAAGAAAATGAAAATGAATTTACAGTTGATGTAGCTGCCCCTGGCATGAACAAGGAAGATTTTCAAGTAAATCTTGAAAATGATGTATTAACTATTTCTTCTGAAAAACAAGAGAATAAAGAAGATACAAACGATAACTATACTCGAAAAGAATACAGTTACATGTCGTTTAAAAGAAGTTTTACATTACCTAAAGGAATTGTTGATAGTGAAAAAATTACAGCTACCTACAAAAATGGGGAGCTAAAAATTAGCATTCCTAAATTAGAAGTAGTAAAACCCAAGCCAGCAAAACTAATTACGGTTGAGTAAACTGAGACAGTTAAACAATAATACCGAGTGTTTTTATTTAAAACACTCGATATTTTATATTTCTATCGTTATAAATAACTACGAGCCAGTAACTGCAATTTCTTCTAAAATGATTTCAGAAAGCTTTTTCAGTTTATCTTCTTCATACAACTTATCAATCGCATAAAAATCTACATTCTTATTTAAAGGTTTGTAATTATTATAATCTACAAAACGGATTCCATTCACTACTTTTTCTTCTTTTATATCTCTAAAACGCACTCCGCCTCCATTCGTATGGTATTTATATGCTACATAATCTAACTGAAAGTTATCTTTAGCAAACCAATAGATAAATACATCGTCAAAGTCTTCTCCTCCACCCTCTTCTGTAAAGGTAATTTTAACTTTATAATATTCTTTTCCTTTAATTGTAACAGGTTCTAGCAACTTCTTTTGAACCGCTTTATCATTTAGTCCAAATGGTACTACTGAAAAATAATGAACTGAATTTACCGAATTGCTATAACGGTTTTTATCTTTTTCCAATAATTCTACCAAGCTATCGTTTACAAAACGTTTAAAACCATCATTCGATACTATATCTCTTATCTCTGAAGAATCATTCTTTATCACTCTAATCAATTCAAATACACCTCTGTTTCTAGTAGCTATGTAATGATTTTTCCTGAAGTTAAAAGAAATTGTCGCATTTTCTATGGTATTCAATTTTGAATACTCTATTGACTTATCTATGATTTCTTGAGCAGTGAATTTTGGTTTGCATGAAACTATTAGTAAAAGTAGTAAAATATATAAATATCGCATAGATTTTGGTTTGTATTCATCTTTAGTTTAGCAAACAAATTTAGGAGTATTTATGAACTTAACTTGTTAAGTTTAACACAAAAAATAGTATTAAAATCATAGCTTAATAATTTTATTTAACAACTTAAAAATATAGTTATATTTGTGTTCTATTTATGCAAAAAAAGATCAACATACAGAATAAAAAAGCTCGATTTGAATACGAGATACTAGATAAATATACTGCGGGTATTCAACTTACAGGTACAGAGATTAAATCTATTCGGCAAAGCAAAGCTCGAATTACCGAAAGTTTTTGTGAATTTAATGATCGCGGAGAACTTTTTGTAGTAAACATGTATATTGAAGAATATGCTTTCGGAAACCATTATAACCATAAACCTAAGAGTGAGCGCCGTTTGTTATTAAACAAACGAGAATTAAAAAAACTTGAGAAAGAAGTTGAAGCTAAAGGAAGTACTATTGTGCCTTTACGCTTATTTATAAACGAAAACGGATGGGCTAAATTAGACATCGCTCTTGCCAAAGGAAAGAAAACTCATGATAAAAGACAAACTATTAAAGATCGTGATAACAAACGAGATTTAGCTAGAATAAAAAAGTCTTTTAATTAATGAGTGACTCTATTCTAAATATAATTCAGTGGAAAAAAATAGTATACTTTGTTTTTATCCTCTTTTTATTTAAGTTTTGTTTTTTATATGGTTATGGTTTTGAAACAACACTTTCATTTTTTGACTTAGGCTTATTATCATTATCAAGTATCTTCTTTTTAGCTTCTGGCTACTTAACACGATTTCTATTTAGAACTCCGCAGAAAAAAACAAATCTTTCTTTACAAAAAGTAAAGAAGGTTTCTATTTACTTGATGCTTATCGGTATTTTAATAGGTGTCTTATTATCTTTTAAAATAGATAAAATACACTATAGCCTTATATTTATTATTTGTCCTATTTTAGTATATCTGTACTCTACAAATAATACTAAAAAAAGTTTTTTTAGCAATATCGTTACCTCTTTTTTAAAACCTTTTGCTATTATTACTTTGTGGTGGTTTGATTCTCCTGTTAATTTATCTAAAGAACAATGGGATTTGCTTTATTACCTCCAATTAATTACCATCATCTATGCTATTATATCTTTTTTGAGTAATATTGTTTTAGGCATCATTACAGATATTATTAATATTAATGAAGATAACTTTAACAAACAAAACACATTACCCATCGTATTGGGTCGAAAAAGAGCAAAAAACATAGCACTTATGCTTTCTATTATAGTTTTTGTTTTTGTGCTTTCTATTGCTATTGCTTGTATGGAAAATAAATTTATTTTAAAAACTATTATTTTTCTGGGCACCTTGCCAGAACTTTATTTTATTTACCGCCTTATGAATGCTTCAGAACTAAAAGATTATAAAAAACTATATGCTACAGGTAAAGTTCTTTTATTTTTGGCATTATTAAGTATTCCTATAATAGCTTATTACTTTAAGTATGTTATCAGCTAAGTTACATAAATACAATGTGATTCTTGCTTCTAAATCACCCAGAAGACAAACACTGCTTAAAAGTTTAGATATTTCCTTTACAGTTGATACTAAAGAGGTAGAAGAACTGTATCCAGATAAATTGAAGCACAGCGAGATAACTGATTATTTAGCAGATTTAAAAGCGATTCCTTTTAAAAAAGAACTCAAATCAAATGATTTATTAATCACATCTGACACCATTGTTTGGATAGATAACAAAGCACTTGGAAAACCAAAAAACTATGAAGAAGCCTATCAAATGCTTAAAAAATTGTCTGGAACAACTCATGAAGTAATTACTTCTATATGCATAACTAGCAGTTTTTTTCAACATACTTTGAACGATACCACTATTGTTCACTTTAGAAAGTTGTTAGATGAAGAAATTGATTATTATATACAAACATACAAACCCTTCGATAAAGCTGGTGCTTATGGTATACAAGAATGGATAGGAAAAATTGGAATTACTAAAATTGAAGGAAGTTATTTTAATGTGATGGGATTTCCTGTTCATAAACTTTATAAAGAATTATCAAAATTGTAACTTTACCTTTTTATAAAATACTATTTTTGACACGTATTTACACAACACAAACTAAATGAAAAAATATACTTACACAGAAAAAAAAGATACCCGCTCTGGGTTTGGTGATGGTTTAACAGAGTTAGGACAAAAAAATCCTGACGTGGTAGCTTTATGTGCTGACTTAACAGGGTCTTTAAAAATGAATGAATTTGCTGAAAATCATCCTGAACGCTTTTTTCAAGTAGGAATAGCAGAGGCAAACATGATAGGAATTGCTGCTGGGTTGACCATTGGAGGTAAAATTCCATTTACGGGTACATTTGCTAACTTTTCAACTGGTAGAGTTTATGATCAAATTCGTCAATCAGTCGCTTATTCTGACAAAAATGTGAAAATTTGTGCCTCTCATGCAGGATTAACTCTAGGAGAAGACGGTGCAACTCATCAAATTTTAGAAGATATTGGATTGATGAAAATGCTACCAGGAATGACCGTAATTAATACTTGTGATTACAGCCAAACCAAAGCAGCAACATTAGCAATTGCTGAACATAAGGGGCCTGTTTACTTACGTTTTGGAAGACCAAAAGTACCTGTATTCATGACCGATCAACCTTTTGAAATAGGAAAAGCTATTCAACTAACAGAAGGAAACGATGTAACTATTGTAGCTACAGGACATTTGGTATGGAAAGCTTTAGAGGCTGCCGAAGCACTAGAAGCTAAAGGCATTACCGCAGAAGTGATAAACATTCACACCATAAAACCTTTAGATGAAGAAGCAATTTTGAAATCTGTTGCTAAAACAAAATGTATCGTTACTGCCGAAGAACATAATAAATATGGAGGTTTAGGTGAAAGTGTTGCTCGTTGTTTAGCCACTAACAACCCTACTCCGCAAGAGTTTGTCGCTGTAAATGATAGTTTTGGTGAATCTGCTACACCAGATCAGTTGATGGAAAAATATGGTTTAGATGATGCAGCCATTATTAAAGCAGTAGAAAAAGTAATTTCAAGAAAATAAATACCACTCACAAAACAATAAATGCATCACTTTTTTGGTTAAAAGTGATGTGTTTTTGTATAAGAAAAAATGTTTAACCTAAGTATAAATAATAATAAATGAAAAAAACAATTTTTATATTGTGCCTTCTAATAGGAGGTTTACAATTAGCACAAAGTCAACTACAAGGAGGTATTAAAGGAGGTATCAATTATAACTCCGATTCTTTTTCTGATGTAAAAGATGATGTGTTTGATGGAGCAAAAAGTAAAACCGGTTTTCATGCAGGAGCATGGATGCGAATAAAAATTCCTACTACTGGTCTGTATGTTAGACCTGAGTTAGTATACACACAATTAAACAATGAAGTAATATATTATCCTGAAGGTAAACTAGTTAACTCTTTAAACAATCAAAAGGTAACTTATGAAGTTCAAAAAATAGATATTCCTGTCTTATTAGGAATTAATTTTTTAGAAGTAGGACACGCTTTTGCTGGTCCTTCCTTTCAGTATATTTTAGACTCTGATTTTGATATAGAACAGTTAAAACAAATAAATTCTGACGGATTTTCTGTTGGTTTACAGCTTGGTGCTGGTGTAGAGTTTGGTAAACTAGGGATTGATGTTCGCTGGGAAAGAGCTTTGTCAGATACCGAAGCTGAATTTGTAGACTCAACATTTGGAACTGTTAATTTTGACACCCGAGTAGATCAGATTATTTTAGGACTCTCTTACAGGTTTTAAAGCATGAATGGTATCAAATAACCACTACAGTTTTTATTAGAAGTAAAGCTATAAAAGTCTCTCAAAATACAGTTGTTTGTTGAGAGACTTTTTTTTATTGTGATTTCTTATTGTTTTCGTATTTGCTCAAATGCTAATATTCTACAAGAAGTGTGTAGTATTTTGAATATTGTGAATAACAATACTTTGCTGCACATTTTTTAAATTGAAAACTGGGTATTACTTAAAAAATTAAGATGGTTGTATAGGTTTGAAGCACTATCTAGCTTTTAGAATGATCTTGACCTTTGCTTTTGAAATAGTATAATTGAAAAACTAGAAGGTTAGTGAATAGATACCTGCGTTACTACGCATACATTACAAACATAAATAGTAATCAGATAGGTTGTATTTCTTTTATATATTATTTTAGTTATAAGACGCACTAAAAGAAAACAATATCTCTAACTAATATTACTCCAAATCCCACTTGTTTTCCGAAGTTTTTCATAAGCTTTTCGCAGACTAGAGTTTTTTGTTTCTGACAAGTTAGGGTCTTCTTGTAGTATGCCTATCGCCACTTTACGCGCTTTATGCAATATCGGACTATCTTTAACTACATCTGCTATTTTAAGATTTAACACCCCACTTTGTTGCGTTCCCATAATATTTCCAGGACCTCGAAGTTTTAAATCCACTTCTGCTATTTTAAATCCGTCGGTAGTTTCTACCATGGTTTGTAAGCGCGTTTTTCCATCAGAAGATAATTTATAACTCGATAATAAAATACAATAGCTCTGCTCTGCTCCACGCCCCACTCTACCTCGTAATTGATGCAATTGACTTAATCCGAAACGTTCAGCACTTTCAATTACCATAACAGAAGCATTGGGTACATTTACCCCTACTTCAATAACCGTAGTGGCTACCATAATTTGAGTATCACCTTTGGCAAAGCGTTCCATTTCATAATCTTTATCAGCAGGTTTCATTTGCCCATGAACAATACTTATTTGATAGTTCGGAGGAGGAAACTCCCGAGAAATACTTTCGTAACCATCCATTAAATCCTTATAATCCATCGCTTCTGATTCTTGAATTAAAGGATATACCACATAGGCTTGCCGTCCTTTAGCGATTTCATCTTTTAAAAACTTAAAAACACCTAACCGATTGCTATCATAACGGTGTACTGTTTTAATTTCTTTACGACCAGGAGGCAGTTCATCAATTACAGAAATATCCAAATCGCCATAAACCGACATTGCCAAGGTTCTCGGTATCGGTGTCGCAGTCATTACCAAAATATGTGGAGGAATAGCCCCTGCATGCGATGGGCTTCCTTTTTCCCATAACTTTCGTCTCTGTGCTACTCCAAACCGATGTTGCTCATCAATAATCGCAATACCAAGGTTTTTAAATTGTACTTTATCTTCTAAAATAGCATGCGTTCCTATAAGAATGTGTAACGAACCATCTTCTAAGCCTTCATGTATTTCTCTACGTTTTTTAACTTTTGAAGAACCTGTAAGCAATTCAACTTTAATAGCGGTATTTTCTAATAATTCTACTATTCCGTTATAGTGCTGTATGGCTAAAATTTCGGTGGGAGCCATGATTGTCGCCTGATAACCGTTATCAATCGCTAACAGCATCGTTAACAATGCTACAATCGTTTTACCAGAACCTACATCACCTTGTAGCAAGCGATTCATGTGTGCACCAGACCCTACGTCTTTACGAATTTCTTTCAATACTCTTTTTTGAGCTTCGGTTAAATCAAAAGGTAAATGATGGTTATAAAAGTTGGTAAACTCATCTCCTACCTGTTCAAAAACAAAACCTTTGAGCTTTGATTTTCGAATGAGTTTTTTCTGTAGCAATTGCAACTGAATAAAGAATAACTCCTCAAACTTCAATCGGTATTGTGCTTTGGCTAGTAATTCTTGATTTTTCGGAAAGTGAATGTTTAATAGCGATTCCTTTTTACCCAAAAACTGATGTTCCTCTATAAAATAAGCTGGAAAAGTTTCTTCAATTTGATTATACGCTTGCTGAAACAAGTCTCTGAATCATCGTACGCATGACTTTATTAGTTATTCCTTTTGTACTTAATTTTTCAGTAGAAGGATACACGGGTTGCATCGCCATTTGCAGCTTGCTTTTGTACTCTTTGACTGTTTCCATTTCTGGGTGTGGCATATTAGGAATACCATTATACCAATTGAGTTTTCCATAAATTACATACGGAACATTAACCTGTAAACTATCTTTAATCCATTTTACACCTTTAAACCAAACCAAGTCCATAGTACCTGTAGCATCTGAAAAAGTAGCCACTAACCTACTGCCTCTTTTTTGCTTTACAGTTTTTACACCTGTTATTTTTCCTACAATTTGTACTTCGGCAGAATTTTGTTGCAACTGATTAATCGTATAAAACTGTGTTTTATCAATATACCTAAACGGAAAAAGATGCAACAAGTCATTACACGTTTTAATTCCTAGTTCGGTATGTAACAACGCTGCTCTAGCTGTACTGACTCCTTTTATATATGTTACAGGATGGTTTAAATTCATTAAGAACGAAAATACAAAAAGCCATTAAAATCAACTATCTTTGCACTCTTAAATTCATCAAATGAGATTACATAGAAACTTGGTTTTCGCGGTTATTGATAGCTTACGCGATATTTTTAATGAAGATGTGTATGCCGATAAAGCTGTTGAAAAAGCATTGAAGAGAGATAAACGCTGGGGAGCACGTGATAGAAAGTTCGTTGCTGAAACGATTTACGAAATCGTTCGTTGGAAACGTTTGTATGCTGAAATAGCCAACGTAAAAGCACCCTATTCTCGTCCTGATTTATGGAGAATGTTTGCTGTTTGGTGCGTGTTAAAAGGAATTCAATTACCTGATTGGAATCAAATTGAGCCTACCCCTACCAGACGAATCAAAGGAAAATTTGATGAGCTACTAAAAATAAGAAAGTTCAGAGAGTCTATTCCTGATTGGATGGACGAAGTAGGCGTACAAGAATTAGGAGAAGAAGTTTGGACGAAAGAAATAGCTGCATTGAATAAGCAAGCAGAGGTTATTTTACGTACAAACACGTTAAATACTACAAAAACTCATTTACAAAAACAATTAGCTTCTGAAGGAATTGACACTGAAACTATCAAAGGCTATGACGATGCTTTAAAATTAGTAGAAAGGGCCAATGTTTTTAAAACGGAAGCTTTTAAAAAAGGGTTGTTTGAAGTACAAGATGCCTCATCGCAGTTGGTAGCACCTTATTTAGAGGTAGAACCAGGAATGAAAGTAGTCGATACCTGTGCAGGTGCGGGTGGTAAAACCTTGCACTTAGCCTCGTTAATGAAAAATAAAGGACAAATTATAGCCATGGATATTTACGAAAGTAAATTGAAAAAGCTAAAAGTGCGTGCTCGAAGAAATGGTGCTCATAATATCGATACTCGTGTAATTGATTCTACGAAAGTAATTAAGAAGCTACACGAAAAAGTAGATAGAGTTTTAATTGACGCTCCGTGTTCTGGTTTAGGAGTCATCCGAAGAAACCCTGATAGCAAATGGAAATTACAACCTGAGTTTTTAGATGAGATTCGTGGTACACAACAAGAGGTATTACAACAGTACTCGAAAATGGTAAAACCAGGGGGTAAAATGGTGTATGCCACTTGCTCGGTATTGCCTTCTGAAAACCAACAACAAGTAGCCTTCTTTTTAGCTTCTGATGCAGGTAAAGATTTTGCCTTTGTAAAAGATAAAAAAGTACTATCGCATGTATCTGGTTACGACGGTTTTTACATGGCTCTTCTAGAAAGAAAGTAGGCTATAAAAGTAACTATAGTAAAAAAGGCTCGGGATAATATCTCGAGCCTTTCCTTTCAATCAACTATTAAAAACTAACGAATCACTAAACAATACTTGTTAAGTAATTTGTATATATACGACGATTGTTTACCAATGTTGTTACAGCGACTACCTGTATTTAACATTATTTTAAGATGAAAGTATAACTACTTTTTCACCTCTTTAACAACTATTGTTGTTCAAATGTTGTGTAACTTATTTATAAGTAAAGCGGCTGAAGTATACGGGCCAGGAAACGTTCTTTTACCTATAATGGTACTCATTATTGGAGTATTTTTATTAATACATTCGAAAAAGGCAATAGCCAAAAGTTAGCTGTCTTAGTACTAAGAACGATACAATTTGATGCTGTCTTTTCAAGGCAGCATTTTTTACTCAAATAGCACAAAAATAAACTCTGCAACGCAAGCTGGTTTTTCTTGTCCTTTTATTTCTATCGTGCAATCAAAAGTTAGCTTTTTACCGCTGTGAAAATCTTGTACTTGTTTAACAGAACTCATTAGACGCAATTCACTATTTACAGGTACCGGATTTGGAAAACGAACTTTATTCAATCCGTAGTTTAAGCCCATGGTTACACTTTTAACTTCAAATTGTTTAGAGATTAGTTCTGATAACATAGAAACAGACATGAATCCATGTGCTATGGTTGTTTTTGTCGGAGAATATTTAGCTGCCTTTTCCTCATCAATATGAATCCACTGTTTATCGAGTGTAGCATTGGCAAAATCATTAATCATTTGTTGGGTTACAGTATACCACGCTCCTACTGGCAATTGTTTTCCTTCTATGTTAGAAAGTTGTTCTAAATTTTCAAAAACTAATTTTTCCATCGTTATTATTTACCAAAAATATCCTTTTTAATTCGCGGAAGTTCTAATTTATATTGTACGGCTATCGTTCTTACAAGAATAATAATACTTGCAGAAATTACAAACACTGCATCTTCATTTATATTAAGTGAATGTAAAAGTAAATATACAACCCCTCCTGTTAAACAGGCAGAGGCATAAATCTCTCTATGAAAAATCAACGGAATTTCGTTGGTGAGCACATCTCTAATTACACCTCCCATAACTGCAGAGGACATTCCCATTACCAATGCTATGAATGGATGTAGGTTAAAATTAAGTCCTTTTTGAACACCTAATAGAGTAAATACACTGATACCAATGGTATCGAATAAAAACATCGTTTTTCTTAAAGGGGCTATCTTGCTTCTAAATAAGAAAGTTACCACAACGGCTGTTAATATTGTCCAGATATAATTAATATCTCCAATCCAGTTAATAGGATGTGCGTTGATTAGTACATCTCGCATCATTCCACCACCTACTGCGGTCACGAAAGCAATGATGATGACTCCAAAAACATCAAACTTTTTTCGAATCGCTACCAATGCTCCACTAATGGCAAAAGCAAAGGTTCCGGCAATGTCTATGGCGTAAATTACTTCCATTTATATGGATATTTCAGAAAATTGTATTTGCAAGGTTCTTTCTACTTCAGCTAAACGATTTCTTTCATTTTGAAGAATTAACGCTAAAGAAACACCTCTTTTTCCTGCTCTTGCTGTTCTACCGCTACGGTGTGTGTAATATTCTAATTGCTCTGGTAATTGATGATGAATCACGAACGCTAAGTTTTGCACATCGATACCTCTGGCAGAAACATCGGTAGATACCAATACTTGAAGGTTTCCGTTTTTAAAAGCGCGCATTACTTTATCACGCTCTTTTTGTTGCATATCTCCTTCCAACGCTTCAACCGAAAAACCTTCTTCTTTTAACTCTTTTGTTAGTTTTTGGGCTCCTGCTTTGGTTCTTGAAAAAATAATACCTCTTTCAGCAGGTCTTTTTTCTAAAAACGCAACAACAATACCTGTTTTTTCAGGAATCGTTGTGGTTACAAACTGATGTGTAATATTGGCATTTACCAATACATTTTTGTTTACCTCAACTTGTTTTGCTGATGCATTCATGTATTTTTTAATAATACTTCGTATTTCATCGGGCATGGTAGCAGAAAACAACCATGTTTTACGAGTACCTGAAGTGTACTTTAAAATTCGATTCAGTTCTAGTTTAAAACCCATACTCAGCATTTCATCAGCTTCGTCAAGTACTAAGGTTTTAATATTTTTCAAATCTACTTCGCCTCTTTCAATTAAATCAATCAAGCGTCCGGGTGTAGCCACAATAATGTGGGTAGTTCTTTTTAAATTATTAATTTGACGTTCAATCTTTTCTCCACCATACACCGCTTCGATAAAAATTTTATCGTCAACATATTTCGTAAATTTGAATAGTTGCTTCTTTATCTGTTGCACCAGTTCTCTTGTTGGTGATAAAATTAAGGCTTGAACAGTAGCTTTTGAGGCATCTATTTTATCGAGCATTGGTAAGCCGTAAGCAGCAGTTTTACCTGTTCCTGTTTGCGCCAATCCAATAAAATCTGAATTGTTTTCTAGTAAATACGGGATGGTTTCTTTTTGTACTTCAGTAGGAGTTATTATTCCTAACTCTTTCAATCCCTTAACATATTCTTTTCGTACTCCTAATGCGGTAAATGTTGTCATTCTATAAATTTATGAAGTGCAAAGATATTGTTTCTTTTAATGTGTTGATAGGTAGTTTCAGTTTCTTTTATGATGTTGTGGTAGTATCAAAAATACGTCATTGTACACAACAACTTCGCTACTTTCAATCATAATTTTAAAAAAGAACTAGAAATACTGTCCGAAACTAGGCTATTATAATGAAAATTGTGTTGAATTTAGTTAAAGCTAAAACACTTAAAATAGCTTATAGTAATTATCTGAGAAAAATTAGTAAGCAAAAACTATGATTTTGTGCTGCTATTCCTATAAAAATATTTTCAAGTTTTACTATTATTGTCTATATTACATGCAAAATTACTAGTATACCTTATTTAGTACTTCTCAATGTTATGTACGATCGAAAAACAATTGGCAGCAAGTTTTTAATTTGTTGTTTTTTTTATATAATTATTACGTTTTTATCTTGTAATAAAACAGATAAATCTACTAAGCACTTGTTAGGTATTCCTCTTCCTAAAAAAACAACAACTCTCGTAAAGGCTATCAAAGAAGTAGAATACACAAACGGCGATTTACTAATTAGTGAGGCTAAAAAATTACAAGAGCAAACCGATAGCCTATCAAAACATCTCAGTGACTATTACATGGCAAAAGGAGAGTTTTTAAAATATTATACTTACGAAAAAATGGAAGCTTTTGAGAGTTTTTATAAAACCTTAGAAGCCATGGAGTGTTATTCGTTAATGGCTGAAATAGATTTACTAACAACTTATTTTCATTACACCTACAACGCCTTTGATAAAGCAGCTAAAAAAGTAAAGCGAAGTGAAGAATATTGTTTTAAGCCTTCGTTAGAATTAGAGCGTGAGGCTCTCATATATGGTATTTCTCCAACCGTACTTGTAAATACACCTCAAGAAAAGAAAGAGGAAATAACCTATACTTTAGAGCGTATAACTAGAAAATACCCATGGAGTATTTATCATTCTAGAATAGCTTCGAGTTTAGCAATTACGTACTATTACTCGGGAGAGTATGAAACTGCCAAAACAATACTTTTAGAAACCATTGAAAAAAATAAAGCATTATCGTTTAACTTAGAATTATCTAGAAATTACACACTTTTATCTGTTGTCGAATCTCAATTGAGTGGCGATTTTGAGAAGTATATTGCTTATGAACTACTGAGTGCAGACTACAAAAAAGAATATGGAAACCAATACTTATCTATAAATTATCGTACAATTGGTCATCGATACTTTAACAAAGAACTTTATGAAGATGCTTTTAAGTACTATCAATTGGCGGTTGAAAGCGAGGGAAGTGATATCGCTTCTAAAAGTGTAGATTACGCCTATTTGGGTTGGGCATATTTTCATATTGACAAGAAGAAAAATGCTCCCAAAGCTATGGAGTATTATAACAAAGGTTTAACCTACAATAATGAAAATCATATAGGATATAAACTTATTCTTGAGAGAAAAATGTGGACTTTAGATGCGATTGGAGAAAAAGAGAAAGCTGCTGCCATGAAAGTAAAAGTCCTGGAAGCAAGAGCAAACGTCGAAAACAAAAGCAGTAAAAAACGATTTGAAGATTTTAAAATAAACTATTTATTAAGTTTAAAATCGAAGAACAATCGCTTGGAAAAACTTCAGCAAAAAAGCGAATTAAATGCGGTTCAAATTGAAAGACAACGATTTGCTATTATAGCGTTGGTTGTTTTTACCTTACTAATGCTTGTGATTTTAATGCTTTCTTACAAAAACGCTAAAAACTATAAAACTATCAAAAAGTTAAATGTAAAACTTAAAGAAAGTATTACTACTATTGAAACTAGAAACGAAGAACTCACTCAAAAGAATGAAGAGAATTTAAAATTACTAGAAATAAATCAGCGGTCTCTATTTACAAAAACTTTTAAAGTATCTACTTACAAAGATGCGATCGATAATGTAGTAAAAGAAATTTCTAACGCACTGGAGGAAGACACCTCTATGAGTGCCAAACAACTTAGAGGTGTGAAAACGCAGCTAAAAACTATTTTGAATGAGGATGAAATTTGGCAAGACTTTAAATTACAATTTGAAAGAACGCGTCCTAGTTTTTTTAAGAAATTATTAGACATATCTCCTAACCTTTCTGTAAACGACTTAAAACATTGTGCTTATATATCACTGAATCTCAAAACTAAAGAAGTAGCTACTTTAATTAACATCTCTCCAAGAAGTGTTGAAACAGCTCGATATCGATTAAAACGGAAGCTTAATTTGGGTACGGAAGATAATTTATCGGAATTTTTAAATAAATTATAATACCGTAATTTCGGCGAATTCCTAAGCTATTTTTGTTTTTTAGATTCGGTAGTAATTTCTAACGATGACTCTGAAAGATAAAATTAGAACGCATCACTCACTATATTTTTTTACCGTAATTTCGAGATCTATTTTATCAATCCAACATACTTTCTCCGTTTAGATTTGTAGTAAGTACCTCACTCATATAATTAAAAAACGGGCGTAGTGCTTTAAAAGCAGCATCCACTTTTGTTAAAAAATCGGGAGCCAATACTTCTTCATCTGTGAAACGTTGCATAGCTACATAGCCTTTTTTACGAATTAAATCAATATCTGGATGCTGTTTATCAAACCCTTTAGGAGCAGTTTTAAGCTCTTCTCCCTCTAACTTACCTCCAAAATGTTGTACGTATTTTTTTTCTTCTAAAATTTCTCTAATTTCAGAAGCATCGGCTTCAAACTCTTTCCGAATACGCAAAAGATCTTTTGCATCAGGTTGCCAAAAACCACCAGCTACAAAACTATCTCCAGGAGAAATATGCAAATAATATCCACCTCTTAGTTCGGGCTTTTTTCTATGAAAAGAACCTCCAAAATGTGTTTTATAAGGAGTTTTATCTTTTGAAAAACGGACGTCCCTGTATATTCTAAACAATTTTAGCTTATCTATTTCATCGTGTTTATTTAAGTTATCTTGAATGGTTTTATAAACTGCTTTCGCATTATTTTGAGCTTCTATAAATCGAGATTTATGCGCTGTAAACCATTCACGGTTGTTGTTTTCTTTTAAGTCTTTTAAAAACTGAAATGTTTGTTTGTCTACTTGCATAGTACGACAGTTTTAAATTGTTAAGTATAAATTTTAAAAAACTGAAAATACGTTATTGATTTTAAAAATACGATTTATTGAACTAAAATTGACTAGTATAAGACAGCATCTCAGAATTCTAAGGCACAAAAAAACTCCACCAAATTTTAGTGGAGTGTATATTATGTTTTAATATTGAAGAAAGTTACACGTTAAATCTAAAGTGCATAATATCGCCATCTTTAACAATATACTCCTTCCCTTCTACTCTCATTTTACCCGCTTCTTTTACCTTAGCTTCACTACCATACGCTACATAATCATCGTAACTAATAGTCTCAGCACGGATAAATCCTTTTTCAAAATCTGTATGAATAACCCCTGCAGCTTGCGGTGCCGTCGCTCCTATAGGAATCGTCCAAGCTCTTACTTCTTTTTCACCAGCAGTAAAATAGGTTTGTAAGTTTAATAATGTATAAGCTGAACGAATTAAACGAGAAACTCCCGCTTCCTCTAATCCGATATCAGCCAAAAACATTTGACGCTCTTCGTAGTCATCTAATTCTGTAATATCAGCTTCAGTGCCAACAGCCAATACAATAACTTCAGCATTTTCATGTGCCACTGCTTCCTTTACTTTATCAACATACGCATTTCCTGAAACTGCTGCATCTTCATCAACATTACACACATATAAAACTGGTTTTGCAGTAATGAATTGTAATGGTTTCACAAACTCTTCTTCCTTTTCTGTAAACTCAATAGAGCGTACCGATTTACCTTCTAACAAAGTCGCTTCTACTTTCAATAGCACTTCTAATTCTACCTGGGCTTCTTTGTTACCCGTTTTAGCCGTTCTTTTTACACGCTCTAATCGTTTTTGAACAGTTTCCAAATCCTTTAACTGAAGCTCAATATCAATAGTTTCTTTGTCACGAATAGGATCTACAGAACCATCTACATGCACAATATTATCATTATCAAAACAACGCAACACATGCAAAATAGCATCTGTTTCACGAATGTTTGCTAAGAACTGATTTCCCAAACCTTCTCCTTTACTCGCTCCTTTTACCAATCCTGCGATATCCACAATCTCAACAGTTGCAGGTAAAACTCTTTCAGGGTTTACTAGTTCTTCTAGCTTTTCTAAACGAGCATCTGGTACGTTTACCACCCCTAAGTTAGGTTCAATGGTACAAAACGGAAAGTTTGCACTCTGCGCTTTTGCATTTGACAAACAGTTAAACAAGGTTGATTTCCCTACGTTTGGTAATCCTACAATTCCAGCTTTCATTCTTTTATTTTATTGAAATTTTGCGAGTGCAAATATAGATTATTATTCATAAAAAAACCTCGAAATATATCGAGGTTCTATTATTTCTTATACTTATAGTACTACTACAGTTACTATTCGTTGTGCATAAAACGTTGTTTTGCCAATAGCTCTTCTTCTGTTTCTACATTATCTTCATCAGGAACACAACAATCAACAGGACAAACAGCAGCACATTGTGGTTCTTCATGAAAACCTTTACACTCTGTACATTTATCTACAACGATGTAATAAATTTCATCTGAAACTGGCTCTTGATCTTCATCTGCATTGGCAGATTTTCCATTAGGTAAAACAATATTACCTGTTAAATCGGTTCCATCAGCATATTTCCAGTCGTCTGCACCTTCATAAATTGCTGTATTCGGACATTCAGGTTCGCAAGCCCCGCAGTTTATACATTCATCAGTTATTATAATTGCCATAATTAATCTCTTTCTGTTTTGTAACTTTGCAATCGCAAAAATAGTTCCAATTTAATTTAGAACCAAATAAATGGATAGTATAAAAAGTAGAATTAACGCTTTTCATAAACTAGGAGAATTTTTAAGCCAGTTTTCTCAAGAAAAAATTGAGAAAAAAGAACACATAGCACACAATGAGTTATTTTTTGACGGATTTAAACACCAACTCAAAATAGCTGGTGAACACAATACTTGGTTTACCAAAGAAAATCTGCTGTTTTCTGTAGAAAATTGGGCAAAAGCACTAACCGTAGCTAATTTAACTCAGTGGGTTTCTAAAGAAAATTTAGGTAACAATCAACCCAAAGTAGTCGCCGTTATCATGGCAGGAAATATTCCGCTAGTAGGATTTCACGACTTTTTATCCGTTCTTATTTTAGGGCATTCGGTAGTAGTCAAACAATCGTCTAATGACAAACATTTGCTTCCTTTTTTAGCCAAGTATTTAGAATATGTGGCACCCGAATTAAAAGGAAAAATAACCTTCACAGAAGAAAAACTTACCGATTTTGATGCAGTCATAGCTACAGGAAGTAACAATACCGCACGTTATTTTGAATACTATTTTAAAGACAAACCTAGTATTATAAGAAAAAACAGAAACTCTGTTGCTGTGTTAACAGGAAACGAATCTGAAGAACAATTACAAGATTTGAGCGAAGATGTTTTTCGTTATTTCGGATTGGGGTGCCGTTCGGTTTCAAAAATTTTTGTTCCTCAGAACTACGATTTCAATGCGTTCTTTAAAGGAATGTATCAACAACACGAAATTATACACAATACGAAATACGCTAATAATTACGATTACAACAAAGCAGTGTATTTAATGAGCGAGTTTGATATTTTAGAAAACGGTTTTTTAATGATTAAAGAAGATGAAAGCTACGCCTCTCCTATCGCTTCGGTTTTTTACGAGTATTATGACAATACTGATGATTTAAAAATAAAACTGTGGGAAGATAGAGCGCAAATTCAGTGTATAGTCGCCAATAATTTTATTGAAAATGAAGTAGCATTCGGACAAACGCAACACCCAACCTTATGGGACTATGCCGATGGTGTAAACACCCTAGAATTTTTAGCTAAAATATAAAAGAGTCTCTAGATAAATTTGCACCTTTGTGTAGCAAAACACAACAACACACATGAAAAAACATAACTTTAGTGCAGGTCCTTGTATTCTACCTGAAGAGGTGCTTAAAAAAGCATCAGAAGCAGTCATTGATTTTAATAATGACAACCTGTCTTTACTAGAAATATCACACAGAAGCCAACCTTTTGAAGAGGTCATTGAAAAAGCAAGAAGTTTAGCCTTAGAATTATTAGGTTTGGAGAATAAAGGCTACAAAGCATTGTTTTTACAAGGTGGAGCTAGTATGCAATTCTTAATGGTTGCCTACAATTTATTACATAAAAAAGCTGCTTACTTAAACACAGGAACTTGGAGTGATAAAGCTATAAAAGAAGCCAAGTTATTTGGCGAATTGGTAGAAGTCGCTTCTTCAAAAGATCAAAACTTTAGTTACATTCCTAAAGGATATGAAATACCTACCGATGTAGATTATTTTCACTGTACGAGCAATAACACCATTTACGGAACACAACTAAAAAGTTTTCCTAAAACTTCAGTTCCAATGGTATGCGATATGAGCTCTGACATTTTTTCTCGTCAGTTAGATTTTTCACAATTTGATTTAATTTATGCAGGTGCTCAAAAAAATATGGGACCAGCAGGTACGACACTTGTTGTGGTAAAAGAAGAAATTTTAGGAAAGGTAGAGCGCCAAATACCATCTTTGCTTAATTATCAAGTAATGATTGATAAAGATAGCATGTTCAATACTCCACCTGTATTTGCAGTATATACCTCTATGCTAACATTAGAATGGTTGAAAGATTTAGGCGGTATCGAATTTATCGAAAAGGTAAACGAGAAAAAATCAAACCTATTATATAGTGAAATAGACAGAAACCCTTTATTTAAAGGAGTCGCAGCTATAGAAGACCGTAGTCATATGAACGCAACCTTTACTCTAACCGATAAAAACCTACAAGCTAAGTTTGATAGACTATGGAAAGAAGCCAATATCAACGGATTGGATGGGCATAGAAGTGTAGGCGGTTACCGTGCAAGTATGTACAATGCCCTACCCCTATACAGCGTGCAGGCTTTGGTAGATGTAATGCAAGAATTAGAAAGAACAAGTTAGATACAACGTCATTCTGAACGAAATGAACGAATCTGTTCAATAGATTATCACGTCATTTCATTTCTTATAATGACACAACTAGTACAATATAAAGATGAAAATATTAGTGAATGATGGAATTTCCGCCAGCGGAATACAAGCTTTAGAAAACAAAGGCTTTGAAGTGATACACACAAAAGTTGCCCAAGAACAACTAGAAAACTATATAAATGAGCATACTATCGATGCGATTGTAGTGGGGAATACAACACAAATACAACAAGAATTAATAGATGCCTGTCCGAGTATTAAACTTATTGCTTGCTTAGGAACCGAGATGGATACTATTGATGTTGCCTATGCTATTGATAATGGAGTGCACGTTGTGAATAGTGAAGATG
Organism: Tenacibaculum tangerinum; assembly: GCF_029853675.1. NCBI lineage: Bacteria > Pseudomonadati > Bacteroidota > Flavobacteriia > Flavobacteriales > Flavobacteriaceae > Tenacibaculum > Tenacibaculum tangerinum. The sequence continues at coordinate 1,134,647 of NZ_CP122539.1, forward strand.
CTTCTGCAACATCCATTGCAGAACTCGTGTTTGCACACTTATTCGGAATGGTTCGCTTTTTACATCAGTCAAATCGTGAAATGCCTTTAGAAGGAGAAATGCGTTTTAATGCCTTAAAAAAGCAGTACTCACAAGGAACTGAGTTGAGAGGCAAAACACTAGGAATTATTGGATTTAACACCGTAGGGCAAGAAGTGGCAAAAACGGCAATCGCTTTAGGTATGGAAGTAATAGCTACAGATGCTGAAATAGATAGTGCCACCATTACCATTCCTTTTTTCGATGGACAATCGGTAGATTTCTTTATCGAAACAGAAACCATAGATGCCATAGTGTCTAAATCAGACTTTATAACCATACACCTTCCCGCTCAAGAAGCATATATCATAGAAGCCTCTTTATTTGATAAAATGAAAACAGGTGTCGGAATTATAAACACTTCACATGGAAGCGTTTTAAATGAAGTTGATTTGGTGAAAGCTATTGAAAACGAAAAGGTAAAATACGCAGGATTAGACGTCTTTGAAAGTCAGCCAACACCAGAAATTCAACTATTAATGAACCCTGAAATATCAATGACACCTAACATTGCAAGCCTAACAATTGAAGCCCAAGAAAGAGCCGGGGTTGAGCTTGCTAACAAAATTATTGAATTTCTAAGCGAATAATCTATGGCAATTGTAAAACCATTTAAAGCTGTTAGAGCCACCCGAGACAAAGTTGCTTTAGTATCTTCTAAATCGTATGAAATTTATACTCCTGCAGAAATCGGAGCAAAACTCGATTTCAATCCCTATACTTTTTTACACGTAATCAACCCAGGCTATAAATACCATAAACAAGATGTAACAGGAGAACAACGCTTTAAGTTGGTACACAATCGCTATTTAGAATTTAAGGAAAATGAAATCTTTAAACAAGATGAAATTCCAGCCTATTATATATATCAAAAGAGAACTCCAAGTGATAATTTCTGCGGAATCATTGCTGCTACCTCTGCTGATGATTACCATAATGAAGTAATTAAAAAACACGAAGACACGTTAAAAGAACGCGAATTACTATTTGAAAATTACTTAAAAAACACAGGGTTCAATGCAGAACCTGTACTTCTTACCTATCCTGACAATGATGTGATTAATGCTATTGTGGCAAAATATCAGAAAGAAAGAGCTGAATACGAGTTTACTACCTCTGATAAGAATTTACATTTTTTATGGATTATAAACGATGAGAAGGATGTGGCGCAAATAGCACTAGCTTTCAAGGAAGTGAATACGCTATACATTGCTGACGGACATCATCGTTCAACATCTTCATGTTTATTGGCACAAGATTTAGCCAAGGAGAACCCTGAACATACTGGGAAAGAAGACTATAATTTTTTTATGAGTTATTTGTTACCAGAAAGTCAAGTAAAAATTTATGAATTCAATAGGTTCATAAGAGATTTAAACGGATTAACTCCAGATGAGCTTTTAATAGAATTAGACACCCACTTTAGAATTGAAAACCGTGGACAAGAGTTGTACAGACCCAAAGAAAAGCATCACTTTAGTATGTATTTGAATGGGGAGTTTTATGCGTTGTACTTGCGTAAATCAGCTTATAAGTTTACCGATAGTTTAAGCGAATTAGACGCGTATATTTTATACACAACCGTTTTAGAACCCATTTTAGGAATTAAAGATATTAGAAATGCTTCTAAAATTGTATATTCTCAAGATAAATCTGACGGATTAGAACTAAAAACAAAGGTAGATAGTGGTGAGTTTAAAGTTTCTTTCGGAATGCTACCTACCAATATTCAAGAACTAAAAACTATTGTTGATGCTGGTTTAATGATGCCACCAAAAACAACGTATATAGAACCTAAACTAAGAAGTGCTTTAACTATTTACGAGTTTTAGTTTAAGAGCTGATAAACAAGTATTATGATTACAGGAATTAAAGAAAATCTTCAAAAAATAATAGCAAACCTACCAGAAAATGTAACCCTAGTAGCTGTTTCTAAAACCAAACCTATTGCCGATTTACAAGAAGCCTACGACGCTGGTCAACGAGTATTTGGCGAGAATAAAATACAAGAAATGGTGGCTAAATATGATGCATTACCCAAAGACATACAATGGCACATGATAGGTCATTTACAGCGGAATAAGGTAAAATACATGGCGCATTTTGTTGATTTAATTCATGGTGTAGATAGTTTTAAAACATTAAAAGAAATAGACAAGCAAGCTAAAAAACACGATAGAACCATCAAGTGTTTATTACAGGCACGCATTGCCAAAGAAGACACTAAATTTGGATTGCATTTTAAAGATATTGAAGCGATTTTAGCTTCAGAAGAATTAAAAGAACTCAAAAATGTGCAGATTGTCGGTTTGATGGGAATGGCAACTTTTACAGATAACCAAGAACAACTACAAGAAGAATTTTCATCACTAGCTACCTTTTTTAAAAAAATCAGGAAAAATATTCCAACTTATCAATCCTTTCCATGGGCATGAGTGGTGATTATGAGTTGGCTATCAAAAATGGCAGTACTATGGTACGAATAGGAAGCGCTATTTTTGGAGATAGAAATTATATTGTTTAGATTTACATAAGTAGGAGGCTTTTAAAAAGATAGATTTGTACGCAATTTTAGACATTGAAACTACAGGAGGAAAATATAACGAAGAGGGAATTACTGAGATTGCCATCTACAAATACGACGGACATCAAATTGTAGATCAGTTTATTAGTCTGGTAAATCCAGAAAGAGAAATTCAGGAGTTTGTGGTAAAACTTACAGGTATTAACAATAAAATGTTGCGAAATGCCCCCAAGTTTTACGAAATAGCGAAAAGAGTTGTCGAAATCACTAAAGATTGCTTTATCGTAGCACACAACGCTAATTTTGATTATCGTATTCTTCGTACCGAATTTAATCGATTGGGATACACCTACAAACGCAACACCCTGTGTACCGTTACTTTGAGTAAAAAATTAATTCCCGAAGCCCCCTCTCATAGCCTTGGTAAATTATGCAGGTTTTTAGGTATTCCTATGGCAGACCGTCACAGAGCGAATGGTGATGCTCTAGCCACAGTACAACTTTTTAAATTGTTGATAGACAAAGACGTTGAGAAGAAGATTATTCAACAATCTATAAAATATTTTGACAACAGGCATGTTAAATTCCACATTCAAAAAATTTTAGATAGTTTGCCTGAAAAGCAAGGAGTTTTTTATGTACACAATAACGAGGGTACTATTATTTTTATTGGTAGAGGTAAAAATATAAAGCATGAAACCAACAAACTCTTTTTAAAAGAAACCAAAAAAGCGTTAAAAGTAACAAAAAGAGTAGCCAAAGTAAGCTATGAAGAAACTGGAAATCTGCTTTTTACACGCTTAAAATACCATTTAGAATTAGAAAAATTACAGCCTAAATATAATGTTATTAGAAAAAGAAGAACTACAGATAGAGATTTTAATAACGACCACATGCTAATTGTAGATAAAGGAAGAGATTCTGGAGAACATGCTGTGATTTTAATCGAAGAAAATGAAGTAATAGGCTATACGTATACCAACCTTGCTTTTCAAGAAAATCAGTTATCTATTCTAAAATCAATGCTTACCCCTATTGAAAATAAAGAATTAGCTAAAACCATTATTAAAAACTATTTATTAAAAAACAAAGTGTCTAAAATAGTACGATTATAAGTTGAAAAATAATTTGTAATATTGCTATAAAGCATTCAAAAACCTGTTTTCTTGGATAATAAAACACTAAATTGGAGAGATAAACTACATGAAGTAATTTATGAAGCCGATACCCCAGCCGGCAAATTATTTGACATAGCACTGCTTTTTGCTATTTTGATGAGTATTGTATTGGTAATGCTCGAAAGTGTAGAAACAATTGATAATAAATATCACCATATTTTATACGTATCAGAATGGATCATTACCATCTTTTTTTCTATTGAATATATCCTGAGAATTATATCAATAAAAACACCCTCAAAATATATTTTTAGCTTTTATGGTATTATAGACTTGCTTTCTACGATACCCATGTACTTAACTTTCTTTTTTGTGGGGAGCCATAGTAGTTTAATTGCACTAAGAGCATTGCGTTTATTAAGAGTTTTTAGAATTTTAAAAGTATCAAGATATATTGGGGAGTCTAATCAGTTAATAAAAGCTTTAAATGCTAGCAAGGCTAAAATTGGAGTATTCCTTTATTTTGTATTGATAATCTGTATTATTTTAGGCTCTGTAATGTATTTTGTCGAAGGAGCAGAAAATGGCTTTACTAGTATCCCCAGAAGTATTTATTGGTCTATCGTAACACTAACCACTGTTGGATATGGAGATATTGCTCCTCAAACTGCTTTAGGTCAATTTATTGCAAGTATTACAGTAATTATCGGTTACGCTATTATCGCAATTCCTACAGGGATCGTAAGTTCTGAAATGACTAAAAAAGAAGTACACCTAAATACCCAATCTTGTTCTAATTGCTCTTATAGTGGGCACAAAGACGATGCAGAATTTTGCTATAATTGCGGAAATAAATTGAAGGGGAATAAGGAATAAGGAATAAGGAATAAGGAATAAGGAATAAGGAATAAGGAATAAGGAATAAGGAATAAGGAATAAGGAATAAGGAATAAGGAATAAGGAATAAGGAATAAGGAATAAGGAATAAGGAAAGTTCGTTTTTTACTTTTAAAACACAAATTAATTCACAAACTTTCAAACTTTACAAACTTTTACACTTTTTAAACTACAGTAACTTGAAAAACACGCTAATAACCATAGTTGGGGCTACCGCCATCGGAAAAACAGCCTTAAGCATAAAACTAGCGCAACATTTTAAATGTGATATTATTTCGTGCGACTCTCGTCAGTTTTACAAAGAAATGACCATAGGTACCGCTGTTCCTGATGCTGAAGAACTAGCTTCGGCACCCCACCATTTTATTCAAAACAGAAGTATTTTTGAAGAATATTCAGTTGGGCAATTTGAAAAAGATGCCTTAAAAACATTAGATAAACTGTTTACTAAAAATCCAATTCAAATCATGGTAGGCGGAAGCGGTTTGTATGTAGATGCCGTTTTAAAAGGATTGGATGAATTTCCTGAGGTAGATTCACAAATACGAAGCAATTTAACCGAAGAATTAGAAAATAAAGGAATAGAATACCTGCAAAACCAATTAAAAGAACTTGATATTGAAGCTTACAATACGATTGCCATCGACAATCCGCATCGACTAATACGTGCACTAGAAGTTTGTATAGGCAGCGGAAAAACATACAGTTCATTTAAAAACAAACCGAAAACACCTCGTAATTTTCAAACAATAAAAATCGGTTTAAAAGCTGATAGACCCCTTATGTACAACCGCATTAATCGTCGTGTAGATATAATGATTGAAAATGGTTTGTTAGAAGAAGCTAAAAAGCTACACCCACATAAAAACCTAAACGCACTACAAACCGTAGGATACAGAGAATTGTTTGACTATTTTGAAGGTAATTTTACCAAAGATTTTGCCATTGAAGAAATTAAGAAAAACTCAAGAAGATTTGCCAAACGACAAGGAACATGGTTTCGTAAAGACCCTACTATAATATGGTTTGACTTTCAAGAAGACGTTCAACATATTATAAAAACGATTGAAAGTAAACTTTAACGCTTTTTAAGAACATCACATACATCACTTTTTTATATTTGTCAAAAAACAAAAATACATGAAACTAAAAATCACTTTTATACTTGCTTTATTTTGTATCGGATTTTCTAATGCACAAACCAAAGTCGGAACGGTAAACAGCGAATTCATAATTAGTAAAATGCCGCAAATGAAAGGTGTTTTACAGCGAGTAGAAAATTATGGTAAAAGACTAGATTCTAGTTTTCAAATAAAAACCACTCAATACAAAGCAAAAGTAGACTCTTTTAAAGCAGAAGAAAAGCTTATGACAGAAGACGATAAGAAAGCGAGGATACAAGAATTAAGAGCACTTGAGCAAGAGATGGGAAAATTTCGTCAAAATGGGGCAACCATGATGCAATTACAAAAAGAAGAAAATTTACGCCCTTTATATAAAAAATTGAGTGAAGTTATCGCAGAAGTTGCGAAAGAAAACGGATATACACAAATTTTAACAACTACCGGAAACGAATTTGCGTACATAGATGAACGTTTTGACATTACGCAATTAGTACTAGACAAATTAGGAATTAAAGAGTAATTCTTTGATGTATCAAAAACAAAAAGAGATACAGTTACAATACGAAGGATTTTTAAAAACACCTTTTCTATGGTATGGAAAAGGTGTTTTTAATTTAGAGCAATTTCCTGCTTTAACAACTCAATCCGCTTCATATAACCAAGAAATTACCCAAAAACTACGTCTGGGAAAACTGGTAGAGCGTTTTGTTTCTTTTGAATTGAATCAAGAAAGCTCCATTTCAATTCTCGCTGAAAACATTCAAATTCAGCAAGGAAAAATAACGGTTGGTGAGTTAGATTGTTTACTCTTGCACAATGAAACACCCATTCACTTAGAAATTATATATAAGTTTTACTTGTACGATGCCACAGTTGGAGCTACTGAAATAGCCCATTGGATCGGACCTAATCGCCGTGATTCTCTCATTCATAAAATAACAAAACTTCAAGAAAAACAACTGCCACTACTCTACTCCAATCATACCAAAACCTATTTAGAAGAAGTAGGCTTAGATGTTTCTAACATCGTACAGCAAGTATATTTTAAGGCACAGCTATTTGTTCCTTTAAAAAGCTACGGTAAAAGTGTTAAACAAGTAAATAATGAGTGTATTTATGGATTTTATATCTATCCAAAGGAATTAGCACAATTTTCTGATAGTAAATTCTATATTCCAAACAAGCATGGCTGGTTGATAAATCCACATACTAACGTTGACTGGTTAAACTTCGAGCAGTACACAACCAAACTTCAACAATTTTTAGAGGAAGAAAATGCTCCACTTTGTTGGTTAAAGAAACCCAATGGCGAGCTTTATAAGTTTTTTGTAGTTTGGTGGAATAACAAATAACAACCAAAAAATAGTATATTTGAAACAAAAAATCCATGAAAATCAGCAAGATTTCTTTGTTATTATTATTTGCATTCATTACCCTTACCTCGTGCTTTCAAGATGAAGACAACACCTTTTCTTGTGTAAGTCCTAACATAAGTAATAATTCGGAAGCAGAAATTTACACAAGTAAGTCTATCGAAGCAACACTTTCAAATGAATGCGATACTGCCGTAACAGTTACAAAAATAAGTGTTGGCGGACAGCATGCTGAAGACTTTAAAGTACAAGGACTATCAGTAGGAACAAACATTACAAAAAACACGGATTTTACTATTGTTTTTACACCTACTCAACTCGGTACCAGGAACGTAATTATTTCAATCATACACGATGTAGGAGAAATTGTCATCAATCTTTCCGCAGAAGGAGTATGATTTACATGTGCTTCTTTTAAAACAAAAACGCTTAGAAATAATTTTCCAAGCGTTCTTTTTACTTTAAACAACTATTATTCCTCATCTACTTTTTCTTCTCTTTTGTTTATAAATTCTATATCGCGCGTGTTTTTTTGCACAGAAATTGCGGCATAAATACTTAATGCAAAAGACATTGCATAAAACCCTTTTTCACTTAATAATAAGTCTGCATTCCACAAACCAACTATTAATAAAAGTATCGAAATAATGGTTGTAAACCAGCTTATACTGTAGTAAATCTCAGTTACTTTTATTCCTTCCAACCGATCTCTAACAGATTTTTGTACCGATATTACTGAGAATAAGGCAAAAAGTAAAACCGTAAAATAGTACCCTTTTTCATTAAGTTCCATGTTTACATTCCATAAACCAATACAGTAAGAAGAAATTCCTATTAATAAAGCTACCCACGAAGCACCTACATAGGCTGAAGTTGGCTTTTGATTGTATTCTTTTAGTGTATTCTTTGTTTCTTTTTGAGCTTTCTTAATTTGTTCTAACGAACATTCTGATTGAGTATTCATAAGCTTTGATTTTTAATTATGCTCCAAAAATGCTTCTTCTTGAGTGATTGTTCAAAACATTATCAACAAAAACCTAACGATATAATTAAGATTACAATTTTAATTATCTTTATATTTACTACTAAAATCATACATAAATTTAACGATTAAATGAATGGACTGAACAGTATTATTTCTTCTTTTTCTGCGGAAGAGCAACAGCGTTTTATCGTGTTTTTAGAAAAGCGAAACAAACGAGTAGACACCAAAAATATTCAATTATTCAAATTAGCTCAAAAAGGAGAAACTTCTACCAAGCTTATTTGTGAAGCGCTATACGGTGCTCAAAAAAGAGAAGCTTTTTATACACTTAAACAACGTTTGTATGAATCGTTAATTGATTTTGTAGCCAATAATAAAATTCAAGGAGAAAATTCAGTAGACATGCTTTTGATTAAGTATGTTTTGGCTGCCAGAGACTTTTTGCTTCATAAAAATAACAAAGCGGGTTATAAAATTTTAGACAAAGCTGAAATAATTGCAAAAGAACATCAACTGTTTCCTATTTTAAATGAAATATACCACACAAAAATTCAATACGCACACACTATTCCATCAATTGATTTTAATAAAACAGTTGCGTATTTTAAAGAAAACCAAAGAGCTCTTTTTTTAGAAGAAGAACTGAACATTGTATATGCAAAAGTTAGGCATGCTTTAAAAATAAACACACATAAACATACGTTAGATTTTGAATCACTTATTAACAAGCTCTTTAAAGAACACCGAATTAATATACAACAAGACTTATCATTCAAATCTCTTTATCAACTCATTGCTATTGTTAACATTTCTGCTTTTATTCATAATGATTATTTAAAAACAGAAGTGTTTTTAACTGAGACGTATAACATTCTTACTAAAAAGAAAGGAAAAGAAAAACAAGTGTTTTACCATATTAGGGTTTTGTTTGTAATAGCCAATACCTTTTTTAGAAATAAGAAATTCAACGAGTCGTTGACGTACTTAGATAGTATGCATGGGTATATGTTACAGCATAAAAAAAAGTACTTTAATCGCTTTTATTTGAACTACAATTTATTATTGGCCTTAAATTATAACTATACCAATAAGCAAGAAACCGCTATTAAGTTGTTAGAAACTGTTTTGCAAAAAAAGCATTCTGACATTAAAACTATTCTTGAAATAAAATTAAGTTTAATTACTTTTTACTTTCAAAGCAATGAATTTAAGAAAGCCATGCAATTGTATAGCAAGTTTTACCACTCAGACCAATGGTATATTGATAAAGCTGGGGTTGAGTGGACGATAAAAAAGAATCTAATCGAAATTCTATTACACTTAGAACTACAAAATATAGATTTATTTGAATCTAGATTATTGAGTTTTAAACGAAAACATATTCAGTTCTTATTAGAAATTAATCAAAAGAGAGTAATCACATTTTTAAAATTAGTAGAACAATACTATAAAAATCCAGCTAGTGCAACTACTTCTGATTTTTTTGATTTGGTAGAGCGTTCATTTGTTTTTGTTGAAGCCAAACAAGAAGATATTTTTGTGATGAGTTTTTACGCTTGGTTAAAAAGTAAAATGATACAACAACCCATTTATGAGGTTACTTTGGCATTGATAGAAAAAGTACAACTTCAAAGTACACATTAAAAAATAGTGTTTGCAAAATGATATACTTGTTAGTCTTTTGTAAAAAAGAAACTAAACTCCTTACACCTTTTGTGGTTTTGAATTAACTTTCAACTTAGAAATTCGTTTTCTAGAAGTAATAAAATACACTCCCGACAACAACACTATAGATGCTATGATAGATTGTGTTGTTAAGGTTTCATCTAAGAACCACCACCCCAAAAACAAGGCTACAACAGGGTTTACATAAGCTGATGTTGATACTTTTTCGGCAGAAACCACTTTTAGCAAATAATTAAATGAGGTAAAGGCTACGATACTTCCAAAAACAATTAATAATACCATCGAACCCTGCGCTTTTAACGACCAATCTATTGGTGAAGACCATGGTTCATTTAACAAAAGTGATGCTATAAAAAGAAATATTCCTGCTATGAGCATTTGATAGCTAGTACTTACAAAAAAGTTTTTTGGAAGCCTCGCTTTTGCTACGAAAATACTTCCGTAACTCCAACTCAAAATACACGAAAAAATCATTAAAACACCTCTTAGCGTATCTTTTGAAGTTGTTATTTCATTTTGACTCACTAATAAATACATTCCTGTAATTCCTAAAACAACCCCAATAATTGATTGTGCTTGCATTTTTTTTCCATCAACCAAACGCAATAGCAGCAATACAAATAAAGGTTGCGTCGCTGCTAACAAAGCCGCAAAACCACTATCAACATACTTCAAAGCCCAAACAAATACACCGTTTCCGTATATTAAAAAAAGAAAAGCTGCTATGGCAGCGTTTACTAATTGTTTTTTAGTTGCTTTAATAGGTACTTTTAAAAATATAGCAATGAGCATAATTAAAATACCCGATAAAGAAAATCGAGTAGCCGCTAATAATAATGGTGGTACTTCTGTCACCACAATTTTATTAAGTAAATAAGTAGAGCCCCAGATAATATAAATGGCTATAAAAGCAGCTATAATCAGCGGTTTAGATTCTTTCATCTTTTTGTATTGTAATGAGCCAAAAGTACGGTAAAACCTCTTTGCCTATTCTTAAAAAATCAAAATCATTTAAACTATTTGAAGCAATTTTGATTAATCATCATTCTTTCACATGAGTTTGGGGTAAAAAACAGTTATAAAAATGAGAAAATAAAGCATCTTAAAGTGTTGGTTTTTAATTTATGTGCGTCCTCCCTACCTCGTCGGAATCGATAGTTAATTGTTTTAGAACCAAGAAAAGATCACTTTTACTTTTGGAATAGAAACATTTCTATTAGCCTTTAATCTTCTATTCTGTCACCTCGAACGTATGAGAGTGGTCTTAAAATTGCTTGTTAAACCTTTTAAAAGATTCCCCCTATATCATTCGAATGCTTTCACTTTGAGTAAAACGTGCAATAACTAATAAAATAAAACCTCCCCAGTAATAAATAAACTAGAGAGGATTTTAAGTAAAGTCAATCTTAAAACGTTACTTTAAACTGTTTTTCATAAAGTCATCTACTTCTTGCTTTGCCTTTAAGGCTTCTACTTCATTAAATGTTTTTCCTGCTCCTCTTAATAGGTAAGCATTAAACACGTGACTTAAGTATAGTGGTGATTTCTTATTTGTTGAAAAGTTTACTGCGTTATGACAGCTAAAGCAGCTCGCCAAATTGTCTGCTTTGATATCTTTTAAACTACTTTTAAAAGTTTGTGTGTATGTTTCCATGGTCACATTAGCACAGTTTACTGAGCCTCTTGCTAGCGAAGTAGGTTCAGGTGTAGCTTTCCCTATATTTTCTCCTAAACTATTTATTGTTGCTGTTTGTTGTTCAGGAGTCAATCCGTCTGTATCAATCCAAAGAGAGCCATTGTAAAAATAATTTTTCCATACATCGGTTAAATTTTCTTTTACACAGGTATTTAGGTTCTCTATATTATTAAAGTTTATAGGTTCTGGCTGACTTGTTTGCATGAAGTTTCCTACACTGTCTCTTGGAATTCCATATTGAAATAAATCGTATGCTTTATACGGTAACTTCGCACTGTCTTTACCCCATTTAATTCCGTCAATTCCAGTGGTAGTTCCTTCAGCAAATAATACTTTACTGGTAGCTGAAGTTGCTTTGTTTTCTTTCCAATTATAATTTGGTGCTAAATCATCATGCTCAAAAGTAGCCCAAATAAATTCTGGGTGATTTTCTACAATTCCTACAACGTGAATTCCTAATAACGCTACTTCGGTATTGGTGTATGTTGTTCCGTCTGTGCTCAAGGCCGCTACTGTTGTGTAATAGTTATCAATCTCTTCTTCTGCGATAGCAGTTACTGGTGTCCATGATACTTTTAATTCTAACGAGCCTACAGGAAACGATGCTTGATTATCTTTACCTAATGTTCCGTTTATTATGGAATCTCTATACTTTTCTGATGCTTCTTTCATTGTAGGGCTTACGTGAATTGAATAAAATACGGTTTCAGACACGCCTGCTTTGTTGTAGCTAGGGTTTGTTTTTAATATTCCTCCTGATCCTGCTTGGGCTGTATCTTCTAATACTACAGCAGCTCCTGGTTGGGGTGCTACATCTTCCATGTGTGATGTTACTTGGTACATTTTCTTAGGGTTTAGAAATAATGGTAATATTTCACCTACATATAAAGGAACTTCTTTCCCTTCTTGTTTTACAACTAATTTTTCTATTTGATATTCGGGTTTGGTTAGCCATAAAAACTTTTGCCATGACCATTGGTGAAAAATTGCATTGGTCGTACTCGATACATCAAACGGACTTCCTTTTCCTTCTGCTGGAGCTGGGGTTTGTGTGTGAGGAAACCAATCGCTTTCACATAAACTTTGGGTTGTTGTTTTGTTGTAGGCCGTCTCAGCCACTTCTTCTGCTTTTGTATTTTCTTTTTCTTTCTTTTTACAAGAATTAAAAAACACAACACTCATTACAAGCATTGTATTTAACATTAGTTTGGTTGCTAATTTCATGGTTGATTTATTTTTAATAGTATCCTACAAATTAGATCCTTTTGCACAAAAGTTTTTAAAATAATGTCACAAGCTCTTAAATTGCAGTTACAAAAAGCTGTTTTTTGAGACCAAGTGTAGTTTCATTTTCCAACTTTTCATAAATAGCTAAGTATACTATTTTTAAAATAGTAACTTATTTAGCAATGTATACCGAAGAAAAGACTTAGTTTTGTATCCCTTTTTTTGATAAAAAATGAAACAATGAATACACACGAAGAATATATGAGTGAAGCTGTTAAAGCGGCTTTAAAAGGAATGCAAAATAACGAAGGAGGTCCTTTTGGTTGTATTGTAGTAAAAGATGGAAAAATTATTGGTCGAGGAAACAATAAGGTTACTTCTACCAACGACCCAACAGCTCACGCAGAGGTAACTGCCATTCGTGATGCCTGTAAAAACATTGGTTCTTTTCAGTTAGAAGGTTGTGTTGTGTATACTTCTTGCGAACCTTGCCCTATGTGTTTGGGTGCTATTTATTGGGCACGTCCTGATAAAGTTTTTTATGGTAGCAACCAACAAGATGCAGCCAATATTGGTTTTGATGATGCCTTTATTTATAAAGAAATTCCACTCCCTTACGAAAAAAGAAGCATTCCTTTTGAACAAATAGGGCGTGATATTGCCTTAGAACCTTTTGAGAAATGGTCTGAGAAAGAAGATAAAATCGAGTATTAAAATAGGATTATTCTCAGTTGTAAAACATACAAAAAACTACTATAGAAAGGAATGAATAAAAATTTATTGGAATTATCAAGACATTGTAAAATATGTCAAAATTTAGATTTTGATATAAGCTATGGAACAAGATGTGGATTGACTAATGAGCGACCAGACTTTGAAATTCGTTGTGGAAAAATAGACTTTGGAGACAAAGCTGAGAACTACATTACTGAGATATCTGTAGAAAAAGAATTAGTTAACAAGGCAAGATTTAATTATATAGGTACTTTTATTATGTTCCTGATTATAAGTCTAACTTTTATTGTTGGTGGAGCGCTCTTGACAAATAAAATATTTGGATTTGGAATCTTTCATACAGCTACTCTAGTCCTAATGGGAATTGGATTATTAGCATTGCCTAAAGCTTTTGGAGCATTAAAAACTTACAGAGCTAAAAAAGAGGTGGCTGATCAGAAAATTAAAATTCTTAATGACACTCTAAACAAATATGGAAAGAAGTATGAGATTGATTTAGAGATCAATGAAATTCATGGTGTTAATGAAATTAAATCTAACGTAAGAATATATTAAACGTTTTACAACAGGGTGTATAATTAATTGCGGCTGAATTTCCTCGTCGGAAATTCAATCTTATTAATTATCTTTCCGCAACATCGGAAAAGAACTTGCGTCCTTTTCCCGCAAAAAATCATACACAAATACGTTATAAAAACCTAAAAACGCTGTTGCATTATAGCAACAGCGTTTTTTACTCGTGCATCCATACTTCACCGTACCCAACAAACATTTTTCTATACAGATACATACTTTTATCTTTTTTATGGTTTGCTATTACTCCCTTTAGGTAGTGAATACCACTCCCCTTACCGAGGGAGTATCACTCCCCTATAATGGGAGTATCGTTCCCCTTACTATAGGAGTGCCGCTCCCCTTACCGTTAGGGTGTCACTCCAATTAGGCTTCGTGTGTCGTTATAATGAGGCTTGGGGCATTATCCCGATAAAAAATGTGTTACTTTTTATGTTTATTTTTTATATTTGGAAGGATATACGGTCGTAAAACCGTCGGCTTATGCTACTTAAAGAAGTAGTTGATGCGAAAGTGACAACAACTAAACATGCTCAAATAGCTGCAACCTGCACAGCGATATAAAATCGTTTATGACAAAAAAACTACTTTTATTACTTATATAACTGAGCTTATGGGATTCCGTAAGAATGTATGCACGTTATGTAGTAAGTTTGTAGGAACAGTATAATTAATAGTAACTTGTTTTAAGAACTTTATAATATCGCATGCTTTTGTTGAAATAAAAGCATGAACGTTTAACTATAACGAGTTAAAAACTATTAGAACTCAGAAATTAAAAACCCTTGTAATAGTTTAGAAAGAACAGTATATTTATTAAAAAATAAAAGCACTAAAAATTAACAAAAAGTATCTTTATACCTCCAAATAGGTTGTATAAGAGTGCTAAAGGTATTTATATAAACAAGTTAGCATTCATTAAAAAACGAAACCTATGAAAAAAATAATTTTAATCGCTCTAATAGGAATAATATCAGGCTCTGCTTTTGGTCAAAAAGATATGACCGAATACAAATTATATGTTCAAAAAGCGGATTCTTTGTATGACGCAAAAGATTACAAAAACTCGGCAATCGAGTATCAAAAGGCATTTGATTCAAATAATGGCAAAGCATTTCCAAATGATAGATATAACGCTACTTGTTCATTTGCATTAGCAGGAGAAACTGAAAAGGCATTTTATCATTTGTTGTATTCTTCAACTCACCATTAATAAAATATAAAAATTATGGTCATATAACAACTGACCCTGACTTAAATTCACTTCACGAGAATGTTTTATGGGAAAAGCTAATTTCTGAAATTAAGGCAAACAAAGATGAATATGAGAAAGATTTAGATAAGCCTTTAGTCGCAATTCTTGATACAATTTATCAATCTGACCAAGGATATAGAAGGCAAATAAGAGATATCGAAGAAAAGTATGGCCGAGAATCTGCTGAGATGAAAGAACATTGGAAGTTAATCAATGAAACCGATTCAATTAACCTTATAAAAATCAAAAAAATATTGGACGAACGTGGTTGGTTAGGTCAAAAAGTTATAGGTAATCAGGGAAACAGCACATTATTTTTAGTAATTCAACATTCTGATTTGGAAACCCAACTCAAATATTTACCAATGATGCGTGAAGCAGTTAAGATTGGGAATGCAAGTGCAAGTAGCCTGGCACTATTGGAAGATAGAGTTGCTCTACGACAAGGGAAAAGACAAATTTATGGTAGTCAAATAGGAAGAGACCAAGAAACAGGTGAATATTATGTGTCACCACTTATTGAGCCTGAAAAAGTAAATGAAAGACGTGCAGAAGTTGGGCTTGGAACGATTGAAGATTATATCAAGAATTGGAATATGACTTGGGATTTAGAGAAACACAAACAAAGAACGAAAGAAATAGAATCAGAGAAAAAAGAATAACGAAATGCTAACACTGTATAAGCGATAATTGCTTCCTATCGTCAGCTACTACGCTTATACTAAACGTTATAGCCAATTACAGACAATTATAAATATGAAAAAAGAAAAAAACTTATTGAATTCAATATTTCTGCTTTCTATTTTGACCTTATTGATTTCATGTAATAATTATTCGAACCAAAACATCAAAGTCATATCACCAAGTGACACATTATATGGAGATCTTTATATCGGAGAAAACTCTTCTCCCACAAAATATTCTCCAAATGGATATTATATACAAGCTATAAAGCCAGAATATGGAATTTGGCAAAGACTACAAATCAATAATACCGAAAAAAATATAGAACCTGACATATTCTTTCATGAAGATAGGGTAAATCATAGTTACATATACGATTCATTAACTGTTGGTTTATATAATGTTAAATATTTGTCTGAATTGAATGATACTATTGAACAAATAATAGATTTTAATCAAAGTATAAGACTAGAATTTCCAGCTAAGCTAGAAAAATATTATAAGAAAAAGAAAATCAAAGATTTTGAAATGGGTATGTTCTCAAAAAATGACACATTACAATTTCTTTTTTTAAACAAAGGTTGTTTTGGTGGATCTCCTCCTACTTTAATAGAGTTTTTTTTCAACAAAAAAAATGAAATAGTTTACAAGGAAAGAATTATTGATGAATCTAGATTTCAAACTTGGTTATATTCTGAAAACTCAGACTATAAAGAAAATCTTAATAATTTTATCAATAGTCTTAAAGAGCTAGATGAAAACGATGAAAACTTATGCTCTTCCGAAGATGATTATGTTTTTAGAATAAAAGGAACTAATACAATTTACTGTCTGAAAGATAAATCTTGTAGACTTATGAGAGCGATCTCAAAATTGATGAAAAATAAATAACTGGCTATAACAAGGTGTATAATTAATTGCGGCTGAATTTCCTCGCCCGAAATTCAATCTTATTAATTATCTTTCCGCAACATCGGAAAACGACTCGCGTCTTTTTCTCGCAAAAAATCATACACAAATACGTTGTAAGTCATTAAAGCAAACCTATGAAATACATATTATTACTCGGAATTCTGATTTCATTTTCCGGAACAAATCTTATCGCTCAATCGACTTCTGACAGTCTGAAACCAAAAATGAAAATGGTAAAAGAAGTTTTGTATAAACCTGAAAATGGCGAATTAAAAAGCCGAGAAAATCTATTTGAAACTGATTTAAGCTCTTATAAGGTTTATGATAAAAATGAGAAGATAATCGAATTGGGACAATATGAAATAGATGGCTCTATTTACGAAACGAATTTTTATGAGAGAGATGAAAATGGCAAGGCATTAAAAGCTATGCAAAAGAATTCTTCTGGAGAATTAAAAGGTTATTGGACTTATACATATGATGACAACGATAATATGATTGAAGTTAAAACCTATGACTCAAACGATAATTTGGTTAAAATACAATCAAACAAATACGATGAAAAAGGTAATAATGTAGAGATGATATTAAAAAGTCCTGAAAGTGAAAACGGCTGGAAATATCTCTATAAATATAATTTTGACAATAAATTAGTTGAGAGATTTAGATATAAACCAGATGGAAGTTTAAAAGACCGAAGAACATATTCTTACGGTAAAGACGGAAATGAGAATTTACAGTTCAAATTCAATCCTGATGGAAGTTTTATGAAGTTTGTTTCCGAATATGACGAAATGAATAATATGACTATTCAGAACTGGTTTAACGAACAAGACGAACGAACACACCAAACTTCTTTCGAATATGTATATGACGAAAATGGAAATTGGATTTCTAAAAGGAGAAGTTCTAATGGAGAATTAGGAATGGTTTGGGAAAGACAAATTGAATATTACGAATAAAAAAATACGTTGCACAACAATGGCTATAAGTAATTGCTTGTTCTCGCCTACTTCTGAAAATCCTAGCGGATTTTCAGTTTAGTGTGTACTTGCAAAGTTTAGTGCTAACCCACGCAACTACCCATAGCCGAGACGTTGTACGCAAGCTGAAAAAACATTACGTGAATTTAGAAACTGCAAAATATATAATTGACTATTTTCCAAATCTTATGACTAATGAGGAATGGAATGCTTTGAGATATTTAAGGCTAAAATCCAAAACTCAAGGGAATCCGAAAATGGAAAAAATTCTAAAGAGTAAAGGGGATTTATCGATTAGTGAAAACGGATTGGAATTGATTAAAAAGGGTTCTGAAAGCTTCCGATTAAATGTTGCGAAAAGAATATTGGAGGAACGTGGAGCTGATTTATTTCTAAATAAATGCCCAAATTGCGAATTTCTAGCTAGAACGCCTCAATCTAGGCAATGCAGAAATTGCGGAAATAATTGGCACAATATTAAAGTTGCGGATTTTAAGCTAAATAGTTCTTTTCAGCTAACAGGAAAACAATTTTATTTGCTTGGAGAAATAAGAAACGGAAATATAGAAATTGGAAACTTTATCGATTTAACAATGCTCGGAATGAATTGCAAACCGAAAATCGAATCAATAGAGTTTGCTCTTAAAAAAGTAAATGGAGAAGCAACAGAAGATATTGCTTTGGGAACAAATGAATTGACTGAATCCCAAAAGGAGCGATTAAAAAAAATCGGCATGTTCGGAACACCATTTGATATTATAAAAGAAAGATAAAGCCAGCGTACAACACCGTGTATAATTCATTGCTAGTACTCGCCTACTTACGAAAATCCTCGCGGATTTTCTATTCGGTTTGTATTTGCTAAATTAGTTGCTGAAACACGCAACTAACCATACACTACACGTTGGCATTAATACGAAATGAACGAGGAAATAACAGACAGAATTGAACAATATCTTGAATTAGATACAAATTATGCCATCATAATTAATGGCGATTATGGAATTGGAAAGACTCATTATATAAAGAATCAACTTTTTCCTAAAATTGCCAAATTAAAAATCCCTAATTCAGAAAAGGACGAAACCTATATTCCCATTCTAATTTCTCTATTTGGAGCTAAATCTATAGAAGATATTCAAAATCAAATATTTGTTGAGTTATATCCAATATTAAAAAAAAGAGGTATAAAAATAGTAGCAGGTTTAGGTAATACTGTTTTGAAATATTTTGGAAGCAATCTTAAAGATTTATTATCTGAAACAGGAACATCAAGCGAAAGTTTAACTGATTACAACGTGAGTTCGGGATAGTTTATCCTATTCTTTGTAAGTTATCGATATTGATATTAGGTTTAGTTGGATAAAACGAATAAGCGATTAACCCTGCGACTAAATTTAAGATAAAGTTATCGAAGCTTCTGTGTCTTGTATGCTCTATTTGACATACGTTTTTCAAAATATCATTCACACTTTCAATAACAGCCCTTTTTCTAAGCATAATTTTATCATAGATATGCATAAGAGTATTTTTCATATTCTTTCTAATTTTTGTAACCAAATGTATTCCATCTACAAAAAGCTGTTCAAACAGTTCTTTACCTACATACCCTCTGTCGGCAAATATTTTTCCGAACACACGATTATGAAAGGCTTTATCTTTAAGTGGTTGCCTGTCATCTATATTACCTTGCGTAATTAAAAAGTCAACGATATCGCCCTTTTCATTGATAATAATATGAAGTTTAAAACCAAAGAACCACCCCATGGTTCCTTTCCCCTTTTTTTGCGGTGTTTTTAAAAACTTTGTTCTGCTTTTCTCTTTTATAATGACATACTTTAATAGTGGTAGAATCTAAAAAGGAGATCCCTGTACATTGACCTAAACAGTGCATTTGAAGAAACAGTATCATAGGCACTGAACAACGCTTTTTCAATTCAACAAATCGGTTATAGGAAACTAAATCTGGAAATTCTTTTGACAAGTGTTTGCTAACATATTCGATATAAAAGTGTTTAAAACACCTAAAACCACTAAAATGGAAAAGCACCATAATTGTGATTATTTCACTTTGGGTGAGTTTAGGCTTTCTTCGTCTAACTATCTTTGAACAGGTTTCTAAAGCATTTTTATCAATAACTTGATTAATTTCGGTACAAAAATCATCAATTAAACAGAAAAATTCAGTAATTTTAAAATCAGAAATCATAGTGGAAAATTTAGTTACACAATTAAAAATCAGTACTTTAATTTACTAAATTTTTCGCTTTTTTTCGTGTAATTAAAAAACTTTTTTATCCCGAACTCACGTGATTACAGTAAAATTCTAATTTGCATTGATGATATAGACCGAAAAAGTTCCGAACTTGATTTAAAAGAAGTATTTGGTTTTGTAAATAATCTTGTAGAAAATCTTAATGCAAAAATCTTACTTATCGCTAATGAAGATGAACTCAGAAAGGAAATAAATACTGACGACATAGACCATTACTCATTATTAAGAGAAAAGGTAATTGGTATTTCTGTAAGTTTTAACACTAATGTTTCTTCAACATTCGACAGAATTATTGAAGCAAAATATAAAACTGAAAATAAATCATATTTTGATTTTTTAACTGAGCATAAGAAAAACATAGTCAATAGAATTTCTCAAAATAAAGACAACCTTAGAAATTTATTATTCTTCTTAGAACATTTCAAAATAGTCTTTAACGAAACAAGTAATTATCTTTCAACAGAAAGCAAATTTGATACAATAAAAAAAGATGTACTAGAAGGTATTTTAAATTTCACTTTGCCAATATCAATCGAGTACAAGATGGGAAAATTAAACACCTCGAATTTTTCTGAAATAAAGGAAATTTATCAAGGTTTTTCGTTTAAACTTTCGCAGTTAATTGGAAATTCTAATAAAGAAGAAGCACCTAAAACTTACGCTGAATTATTTAAAGAAAAGTATTCGCCAGACGACAACGTCCAAAGAATATATTTTGAATCCATATTCAATTACATAACGGGAAAAACATCATTTAAAATTGTACAATTATCAGATGAATTAAATTTATTATACAAGTTTGAAGACAACACAATTCCCGAAAGAGAAAAGTTAATTTCAAAATTAAATTATTGGGATTGTGTGGATTTAAAGCACTCTGAATATCGCTCATTCACATCTTCTCTTTTAAAATATGTAGACAAAGGAGAGTTTTCTTTAGAACAATACCCTACTATATTTCACTATACGACTAGATTTAATAATCTACTTAATTACAATATTGAAAACCTCAAAAAAAGATTTAAAAAAGGAATACTTAAGGGTAAGAATAATTACCAATATGTCAGAAGTATTCATTTTCGACTATCAGTTGATAGAACAAGTGAATTTTATGATGATTTGACAGAAATTGTTGAATACTGTGTGGAGATAAACAAAGGCATTAAAGAAGGTCAAGAATTAAAAGAATTGACTGATATATTTGATTTATTTTCATCTGACTTCAACGCTTATTTAGAAAAAGTTGAAGAGATGAATAACGAGTTTATGTTTACACCTTATTTCACAAAATATGATTTCAACAAAATTTGGAGAGTAATTAAAAAGCTGGATAATACACAAATTGTAAATTTCGGTTTCTATTTTGAGGGAAGGTATTTTAGCCCCCAATAAGTTCGGAGTACTATTTTAAATTTCAAATTAATACATTTGAAATTATGAGATATAAGAAATGGACCTTAGAACAGAAGTTAGAAATATTAGCTAGTTCTGAAGAGATAGGTATAGTAGAAGCCTGTCGTAAATATAGTGTTAGTACTGGCACTTTCTATAGTTGGAAAAAGAAGTTTGAGTATAAAGGAGAAGCTGGATTGAAGGTTACCTACGATACCAAAAGTAAAGAGCTTAAAGCTGCAGAGGAAGAAAATCGTGTATTGCGAAAGTTACTTAGTGATAAAGAAATAGAACTAGAGGTACAGCGAGAACTCTTAAAAAAAAAGTTTGGGACATCAGATCCAAGAAAGATTTAGTAGATGTAACCTATGAAAAGCACAAGTGTAGCAAGACAAAAATTATAAAAATGGTGGGTATTGTTGAGAGTAGTTATTATAGAGTTCCTAGCGGTGGCAAAAAAGGAAATAAGCCATCTAGAAAAACCTTTCACAATACAAAAGGTTTTGTGTCACAAGATGTCCTAGTAACTTCTATAAAGGAGATCTTACAGCACGAGTTTATAGATTGTGGATATCGATTAATGACTAGCTATTTGAATAGAGATGGTTACACTATCAACCATAAAAAGCTATACAGAATTATGAAAGAAGAAGGATTGTTAAAGCTTTGCAACAGAATAGATAGAAGTGGTTCTGGACGTAAATTTGTAAAATTCAGAAAGGTTCAAACCAATAGACCATTAGAATGCTTAGAAATGGATATAAAGATGGTTTGGATACCTAGTGAAGGCAAAAACGCTTACTTACTCTCTGTAATTGACGTTCACACACGCAGAATATTAAAGGATTATTTTTCATTTACTATTAAACAAAACAATGTAATAGCACTGCTATCAGAGTTATTTGAAGATTATGAATATCCTAATAACGTGGTCATTAGAAGTGATAATGGCAGTCAATTTATAGCAAAAAAAGTACGTGAATATTTAGGTTTAATCGGAGTCCAACAAGAGTTTACACATATTGCCACACCAGAAGAGAACGCACATATTGAAGCCTATCACGGCATATTAAAAAAAGAAGTTTTTAAAAGGTTCGATTATCAATACTTTGGTGAAATAGAACAGATACTAAAGCGTTACCTGAAATTTTATAACAATAGAAGACTTCACGGCCTATTGGGACGCATAACTCCAATGGAAAAATGGAATGCAGATGAACATCTAATTACTATGAAAAAATTAACAGCTTAACTAATAATCGAAATTTGAAAGATTACTCTTGTTTTATAGGGGTCAAAACAGGAAGGTATCGAATAAATGTTTTCGAAGGTATTTACCCTGAAAAACAATTTTTAGAGAATCTAAATGAAAAAGTTGAGAATCTAATATTGAACAGAACTACTAACAAACTGAAAAAAGTAACCTTAGAGTTCTTTAGCAAGAAAATAAAAGAATCCATTGGAAACTTTCCTGAATAAAGTACTAATGCCAACAATGTATAAAAAACATAGGGCATTTGTGCTAAACTGAAAGGTTTTTGCTTATTAACCAAGTCCGCTAAATATAAAATTTGGCGTTTATAGTAGAAAAGATAAAAGCAAAATATTTATATTTAGCTAAGTAACAAACCGAAACGAAAGTGCTTATCACCTGCCCTACGTTTCTTATACGAGACGTTACCACACATATGAGAAAAACCAGTTTCATCATTTTAACTTTAGCTTTCAATTTAATGTTGAATGCTCAAAATATAGATTTTGGAAATTTTCCATCCGAAAACAATGATGAGAAACCTATTCTAACTTCTGACTTACTAAAGTCATTAAATTGGGAAAAATTAAAAGAATTTAGTAAATCAAACGAAGGTCATTACACTTATGAAAGGAAAGACAGCTTATTAATAAAGTATGAATATGTTCAGCAAGGTCGAGTAGCTGATTTTAAAATAATAAGTTTTAACGATAAAGTATTAGAATATAGATCTCAAATATCGAATACGTCTAAAGAAACTAACACAAATTATTTTGACAAAAAACTGTGGTTAGAATATGCTCATACTTATTTACCAAATCTTACAGATGGTTTGAAGTTGAGTATTAACGAACCTAAAAGAATTTTAAAAGCCTATTACGAACTACTAGTAGTTGGAACTTATGATGAATATGGCTGGATTTGCGAATATTCAACAGTTGGAAGAGCAACTGACCGAAGAATGGCTGTTATCGAATTATTAGGTCGAGAAGAATTATTGTGGCAACTTCTGGAATATCCAAACGTACACGTTCAACTTTATGTTGCGGATGCATTAATTTATTCTGATTTTAGGGACAAACAAATGATAGAGGAATATAAAGAAAATAGGAAATACAAAACTGCTCGTGAAATGATAAAGTATCTGAAAGACGAATTGTTGACCAAAGCAGAATGGGAAAAAATATATGAATTAAGAGATAGTAACCAAAAAGTAAGTACTTGTAAAAGCGGAACAGGGTCGTTTAAAATTTATGATAATAACACTTCCGAATTGTTAAGCGAGCAAGCTATTTCTGAAATTCCAAAAAGACATGAGGAATTGAGAGAATTAGGCTACTTGAGATAAAATACGTGTGGTAACAACGTATATAAAAAATAGCGGCTTAATTGCCTAACACAAAGTAATTTTATAAATTTAAGGTCAATATAAAACCGAAAAGTTAGTACTTAAAAATCCGCTACTTTTCATATACAAGACCGTTACCTGCAATTTAAAAAAAGACAATGAAGAAAAAAATACCAATCGGATCAAGAAAAATTCTTGACCAAGTATCATCTGGCAACAATGGGCTTTTCGAAGCTGAATTTACAGAAGATTGCGTTATAAGATTCAAGGATTCTGATTCTGAAAGTGATTTTTTCTTCGAAATTCAGAAAATTAACGCAGCTCAAGGAAATAATATAGTTTCGTATACCATAAGATATAAACCTTCTAATGAGGAAACTTTATCACCACATCACACGAGTGTTAACCTTTCTAATTTCAGAGGTCATTTCGACAAGTGGAAAAAATTATTAATTGAAGCCAATAAAGAAAGTCCATTATTCGATGATGTATTTACACAATCTTACTATGATGAATTAGAGCCAAAATTTGAGATATTAGATGAAGATGCGGAAATAAAACCATACTCAATTGAACAACAACAAAGAATAGTTGAATTCCTTGATAAAGCACAAAAAATATTAAACCGTCAAAAGAGAAAAAATGACCCAGAAATAAAAGAAGCTTCGGAATTAATAAAGGAAACTAAAGCTAATATTTCTAAATCTACAAAGAAAAAAGTAGTTAAGAATATCCGAAAGATTATTGCAAAGGGTTTTAAGGCTGGACTTGAAATTGGACAAAAATTGCTAATTGAATTTACAACTGAATTAGCTAAAAAATTAATAATGGGTGGATAAAAAACTGCAGGTAACAATGCATAACCGCAATTACGGCGGATTCGACTACGTGCGAATCCACTCGGAATTGCTAACGTCAGTGCTTAACCGAAAATCATTAACTTTAATCCCGTAACTGACGGTTATACGAGACCGTTGTGCATAATTATGAAAACAGTACTAAAATCAATCTTTCTGCTAATTATAAGCTTCTCGTGTTTTAGCCAAAACAGCGGAAATAAAAACTTGAATTTAGTATTTTATGATGTCTGTTCTGATAAAATAATTGAACCTGAATTTGAAGTTTTCTCAATGTCGGAATTGAATTATGATTACATTACAGTCTATAAGGAAATCGACGATTGGGTACTTCAATACACAACATCAATAAAAACCAAAAATGACACCATTAGAATTCCAAAAATTCTTTTTGCAGGTGGAAACGAATTACATTCAAAACTTTGGACTTATTTGAATTGCGAGAAGGTTTGCGATGGAAAAGAAACAGATTTTTATGAAAACGGAAATAAGCGGACTGAAGGAACGTATAAAAATGGGAAACCGATAGAAATCAAAGAGTACCGAGAAAACGGAACTTTAAGAGCTCAATACTTTTATGAAAATCTGACTCTTAACTATAGTCGTGTTGATTACTACGATGAAAATGGCGATTTGGAAGAATATCAAATTTATGAGAATAAAAAGAGGAAAACGATAATCAAAACATTTGATAAAAACGGACAATTAACTGAAACGGAAACCGAAAAAAAATATATTGAACGGAATAAATAACTATGCACAACACCGGCTATAGTTCATTGCTTCCAACTTTCCTTTCGGAAAGTCCTCGCAAATTTGCTATCTTCGGTTTACGGCGGAAAATCCTCGCGGATTTTCACGCAACGAAACCATAGCCAAACACGTTGTGTTTAATTTGAAAAAAATGAATTGGATAGTAATATTTAATAGATTATTTGAAATAATTAATAATCAAGGAAATGACGCTTATTATGGCGGAACTCGATTCTTAACTGCAATACGAGAAGTTAATTATGGAACGCCTTCATATATGAATTATATAGAGCAAAGAAGAGCGGAAGGAAAAAGTACAAGTCGGAGAGATTACTATTTTGAATTATTAATGGAACAGCCAGAAAATGAAAGAATTCAAGTTGTCAATAGTATTCTGGATTCAATTGAACATATCGAAACAGAGAAAACGGAAGCAATTCGAGCAATTGTAAACCCTGCACAAACTATAGTTGGACCAGAGGCTGTAATTCCTGCTGACTTATGGAATGCAGAAAGGCTAATGGAATATTTAGATAATTTAGACACTTCCATTAATGAAGAAAATTATGAATACACTTTAACATTGGCATATACTTGTTTAGAGGGGTTTTATAAATCATTTATAAGGGAAAAAATTCCTGCTCAAGCACATTTGAATGACTTAACACAAATGGCTGTTCAAATTAGAAATTATATTAGAACTCAATTGGATGCTAATGGAATCGCATATCCCGAACAAACAGTTATTTTGATTTCTACAGTAACAAATGCTGTCTGTAATGCTCGAAATAATTTTAGTGATTCACACAGTGGAAATAGAGCCGAAAAATGGCTTGCTATTTATTTACGTGACAATGTAAATGCAATAGTAAAAATGATTTTAAATTTTATATAAAAAACTAAACACAACCATGGCTATAAGTAATTGCTTTTTCTCGCCTACTTTGGAAATTCCGCAGGAATTTCCAACTCGGTGCGTACTTACAAAGTTGAGTGATAACCCACGCAACTACTCATAGCCGAGACGTTAGCAAACATTTGATAAAAACCGTGAAATATATTCAAATTCTCATATTAATTTTCATTTTTAGTTGTTCGAATAATAAAACCAATTCGAATGACCAAGAATTTGATTCGCAGAAAATAGACACACTGAGATATGGATATAACGGATTTAATAATGGGCTACAACTGGACTTATTAAGTGATGGACGTTTTATTAACGAAAATTATCTATTCAGTTGCTTTGGTGGCGGAGAAAGGAAAAGAGTATTCGGAACATATAAAATGGACAGCCTGAAACTGACCTTGAATCCCGAAAGAATTGAATTTATTGAATATCCTGAGGATATGGAATTAAAACCGAAAACAACCAAAATAAATTATGGGATTGACTCATTAAAAATTAAAACGGAATTTCAAGTTGTAAAATGGGAAAATAATGAATATCTGTTTTCAGAATACTTTGATTTTGGTTGGAGCTTGGAAAAAGAAAATGACTATATCCGATTTGCGGACTATATAAACAGTGGTTTAGAACCAGAAACGAGTGGAATGTATTTAGTTCGAAAAACCAAGGATTCAATTACGTCTGAATTTGATTTAAAACAAATACCTGAAAAATGGCAAAGTTATTTTTTAAAAGAACCTGTATCTGCGAAAATTAAATACATCAAAAAAGTTATTGACCCAAACGATGAAGAAAATATCTCTTGGTTAATAGAATTGGACAAAGGAAAAAATGACAGAATGAATAATAGGCTGACCTTGGAAACAAAAGATGGCGAGTTTTTTATCGAAGTCGATTCTGTTTTGACTAACAGAAGTTTTGGAATGACCTATATGTATGATTTTACACCAAAAAAATTCCCAATCGGAACTGAGTTAAGAACAAAATGGAAATAAAAGCACTATGCACAACAATGTATTATATTAATTACTTAAAAAAACCTTATAAATAAAGGGATTAAAAAGATTAATTTAAAAAAGGTACAACATAGGTATAACATTTTAACCTATAATTAGAAGTGATCTAAAGGCATAAAAAAACCGCTTCTAAATTAATAGAAACAGTTTTCAAATTGTATTTAAACTTAAAGTTATTAAGCAGCCGTACCAGAGCCTAAATACACACTATTTGATACTTGACTACCATCTGCAGAAACAAACGCCATAAATAGCTCTACTGTGTCCCCTGCATAGGTATTTGGAATTGTTACCGATTGAGAACCTGCTGTTCTGTCTGCACCATCTAAAATATAGACAGATTCTTTTTTACTTGGATTGTAAACCAACACCATTACTTTATCTGTTGCATTTGCGTTACCCTCTGCCGAGTTATCTCCCCAACCAAAATCCACTTGTCCTGGTGTTGCTAAATCTGTAGTGCCATTTAAAACACCTGATAAAGAACCCCTACTTAAAAGAGCTAATGAATAATCTATCGTAAAGTTAGGTGCCGTACCTCCTACCGCATTATTTAACACATAAGACATCGCTGCATTAAACTCTGTTTTTTTTGTTGCAAAAGACTTGTAACCAATTTTTACAAAATCTTTGTTTGCTTGTAAATATTCCAGCGTGATAGTAAATTTATTACGTTGATTTACTTGCCCTTCAGTTCTAGGGTTTGCTACACTAGATGGTTTTATTCTTATATAGTCAATACCTTTCCAATTACCACCTATAATATTACCTACTTTACCTGATAATCCTCCTAAAATACCTTGTGAAATCTTTCCCATTTTTATTACTATTTAAAATTAATACTCCTTCGGATTTGGTACGGACTTGGCACTACTTTAAACTTTTATTACTATTAATATAACGAAAATAGCACCATTCTACTAGTATTCTTAAGTTTACGTTGCCTTTGCTTTAGACTTCTTTTGTTTGCGTTATCTTCAATATAAAACACCTTCAAATCATTTATTTTTCAATTACCTTTTGTTAGTCTTCTTTCTTCTATTTATTTTTTGAAAAGAAAAAAATGAGAGCTTCTATTATTGTGGCGTGGATGAGGCTGTCAAGGTTTTTGGATAAAAGTTTTTTGAGTTAATATGTTTAATAAAAAAGAAAAAAGTTTGTCAAAAAAAGTTTGTCAAAAAAAGTTTTATTCAAAACCCGTAGGGCTTGACCTTTATAGCCTAACGCGTTGGCTGTGGTAGCCACATATATTTGCTGCCTTTTTTTATTTTAATACTTATATACTATGGAAAACCCTTTTGAAATTATTAACGAGAGATTAAAAAACATTGAAAATTTACTTGAAAACATCTATTCTAATATTGGAAGAAGTGAAACTAATATTATCACTTCTAAAATTATGGATATTGAACAATTATCTGATTATTTAGGTTTATCGAAATCACATATTTACAAATTAACGAGTTCTCATAATATTCCTCATTCCAAAAGAGGTAAAAGACTTTATTTTGATAAAGAAACTATTAATACTTGGGTGTTAGAGCATAAAATTTGGACACAAGATGACATTAAAAAACAAGCTGCTGATTATTTGATTAAAAAAGGGAAACACTTTTAGGGGAATTAACACTTAAAAAAACAGGTTTTAGTACCGTATTGAGCGTAGGATGAAGCATTTGTATGGGTAGCGTTTTAAATAGTTGTTTGATAAAACAGCATTTAAACGAGCTACTTATACAGGATTTTTAGACAATAGCTTATTGCTTTTTTGAGGTACGATAAAAAGTAATGTGCTATGGCGTATTACTACACTTTATAAACCTATTTTTTTATAACCGCTGACTGGGGTGGTGGGGAAAAGTGGACTATGATATTTGTTAACGAAATGAAACAAACAAAGACTTGAGATAAGGAATACATGGACTTAACGATGGTTTTGTGCAGCTTGAATGAGATAACTAATTATTCTTTGTAGTTGTAAATTGAGCGTTGGAATAGCGGCTATTTTACATAATTAGGTTATAGACCCTGTAGTTTACGAAAGAGGGCTATAACTACCTGTTATGTATATATAGCTTGGGTGAGTTTAGGGTTTTTATGATAAAATAATACTTTATAGCTTATTGCAGTTTGGTTTGATTTTATGAAAAACCAAAGCCGTAATATGCTATTACCTTAAAGACAAAAAAACGCTAAACTTGTAGGGGTGAGCGGAACAACACAAAAGACAGAGGGTTTTTGCTTTTTCGCAAAAAACTGGGTTTTGGGTTGTGCGGACTTTTAATTACTACTTTATCTTACTAAATTTTGGTGCGTTACTCATATCATTGAACTTTGGATATTTACCATTTTTCTCAATGTAAATTGCCCAACAATCATATTCACACTTTGCTACTTCGCCCATTATTCTTAAATCTTTAGGTAATGGGTTTTTAATGTTACATTCAAAAGGTCTTATTGCAACATAGATATTGCTCTTTACCTCATCATAGTCTTGATAAGCATATAAGAATCTATCCGCACCACCGTGATGTGTTCTAATCTTTTTAATAGTCGCATCAAATTGACGTAAACGACTTCTTAAACCACCTTTTGAGTTAGTCATTCCAATATATTCCAATTCTGGAATAAAGTCAAAAGTATTAAGAAGTTTAGATGAAACAGCAATAAAATAAATACCAGGATACTTAATACCATCTAAACTATTTCTATCTTCCCATTTCACCCAATTTGTAAACTTTTCTACCATAATATTTTATTGTAATAATGATGCGTAGTTACGTGTGTTTAAAAATTGACCGAATGCAAAAAAGGCTTCATCTAATTTTTTTATGTCTTTTATGTTTTGTGAGGCTATAAGTGGTAAATACCGTTCAAAATAGAATTGTTCTTTAGCTTTGTTATTTATTGAGGTGTTTGAAATATTTAACCAATCTTCTTTATGGATAAATAAAAATGTTCTGTGTATGTGCTGGTCATAGATAGGGTATTTAGTTGGTTTTATGATGTGTAGTAAAAATATCTTCCAAACAGCAGATAGGTTTATAAATTCCTTTTTAAATACTTTAATATCTAAAACATCATTATTCTTTAACTTATTAATTATTGTTAGTTTGGTTATAATTTTAGTATCTAAAGACTTTTGCTTTTGAACACTTAAACGCATACCGTTTTTCCATTCATATAAGTTTTGAATATCTGTTTTGGTTAATGTTTTTTTACTAATTGATGCTCTATAAATAGGCTCGTTTGAGAAAGAATATAATTTTGACCAACTATCTACGAAACCCTTAAAATTATTAGCAATAGCGTTATTTATAATTGGCAACTTCATTACGTTTTTAATAGAGCTTTAATTCTACCAATTGTAACTATAGCTTCTTCTAATTCACGCTCATACAATGGTGTCGTTGACGAATGAGAAGATGGATTTAAAATTCTATCCATTATTGTTTTCAAATCTGCAAACAGAGCATCTTTGCTTTCCTGAATTTCGTATTGTGAGATGATGTATCTGTTTAATTCTCGTTTTATAATATCTAACTTTCTTTTATCATCATCAGATAAAGTACCATCAGCTTGATAGTCTGTTTCTATCTTTTTTAGTGTTTCAACAGAAATATCTTTGTTTACAAATAGCTTTTCAAAATTACGTCTTTCATTTTGAGTGAACTTTTTATAAGCACTTTCCAACCTTTCTGATAGAGGTCTAAAATCTTTACTAAAATCAGGATCTGTGTAATTTTTTAAAATCGCTTCTAATTCTTTTCTTAATTCATTGCCACAAGAATCAAACTCACCATCTGCTAAAAACTTTTGAGCTTTTTCTATATGCGACCTGTCATTACGCAATTTGGGTGCTTCGTTAGTGTTTTCTTTTTTGCTTAAATTGTAATATTGCCAACTGTTAGCATTGGTATAATTTTTTAAAATGTTATAGAAACCTTTATCGTGTGTTAGTATTACTTTTTGGAATTTATCAAAAAACCTCAAACTTGGTTTATTATGTTTGTTTAGAATCATTTTTATTACCTCAATTCTATTTGCCATATCTAAACTAATAAGCATATCATCTAACACCAATAGTTTACAATCTGAATCCTGAATACGAGTTCTTAATGCACCTATACGAATTGCTATAGCTATTCTTGTTAATTGCGCTTCATTTAATAGCGATTGTACTCTTTGAATTGAAATCCAATCTGAAGTATCAGGGTTGAATTGCTCAACTACTAATTTAATGCGAAGTTTACTTTGTCTTTCAGCTATTTTATCCTCTTCCCATATTTTATTTTTGATTAAATCAAAATTGAACTGTTTGTCAAAATTTAAATTAACTCGAACTACATCTTCATTGTTAAAAAAATGTTCTTTGATTATGGCATTAGCAAATCTTTGAATATCTGAAATTAAGACTTCTAATTCTTGATTAAGAGTATTTACAGAAGCAACATAATTATTTTTTCTTGCACTATTATTCCTTGTAGGATGACCATTATTAGACCTCGGAACGTCTTTTGTGATTCTTTTTATTTTGTCTAAAATGGTTTCATCTGTAACGTTATCTGTTAAATAAGGAAAAATATCCCTTTCAAATACTTGCCAAAGATTTACATCGTATTTATGAGAATCTCTGTAGAAATTGCTTAACAGTTTGTAATTAATGAAATCACTTGTTGTATTTAAAAGTTTTATGTCTGTATTACCAGTTGTGTTTATACTGGCTTCCGAGATACGCATTGTTGTTTTTTGAGTGCCTTGTGCTATTGTTAAATCTATATAAGCATCTTCGGCTTGTGCCTCAAAAATGTTACGTAAAGATTGGTGCGTTGTAGCATCTGCACTATCAAAAAACCTAAAGTATTTTTCTACTTCTGGCTTTGTTTTTATACTGCTTTGCAAAAAGGTATAAATACCCCAAAATATTGATGACTTACCAGCTCCATTATTACCATAGATTAATACATTTTTATTTTTGAAATCTATAGTTTGTTCCTCTCTAAATGCCTTGAAGTTCTTAAATGTTATTTTTTCGATAGTTTTATTTGCCATACTAACTTTGTAAAATAGGTTTAAGAATATTAGGGCTAACAATAGGGAATTTTAGTATTTTATTTCTAACAGGATGGTCTGGATGTGTTAAAACTTCGTATAGCTCCCAAATGAGTTTCCCTTTTTTATCATCATCTAAACTATCAAAAGTACTATCACCAAAAACATTATTAATTTCTTTCTCAACTAATTGTGTAATCGCAATATCGTTAGATTCCATATGTTCTTTGAAGTAGAGTTCAAAAACACAGCCGTCTATAATCTCTTCAAAATGCTTTGCTATAATTTCATTTTTAACTTCTTTATTTATTGATAAAGAAAGTCTTTTGTTTGTTTGGAATACTATTGCGACCAATGTCTCCAACAATCTATTTCCATTTGGATAAACCAATGGAAATTCACGAATATCTTTTACTAAAATTTTTGGGAATGCCCCTTTCGTAGCTTTGGGTGAATAATTGAAATGATAGAATGTGGCTAATTTTGAATTTAAGATTGCCCATAAAAACTCTAAAGTAAACAAATCCTCTTTTTCAATTATTGAAATTAATTGGGGGTCATTAACAAATGTTTCAGTTATAAGTGTTGCTATTATTCTTGGATTGGTTATTTCCCTAACAAGTATTCTTTTTTGATTAAAGAATTTTAAATCAATATAACCTGCTAAATGCTTACCATATTTAATATAAGATATTTTGGATTTATTGATATTTCCATATTTATCTAATTCCCTTCCAAATATTTCAGGCAAATAATCAGAATTTACTTGATAATCTGAATGCCATAATCTTTCATTTACAATCTGATTACCTTCCTCTTTCCCATAAACTTTTATTAAATCACTTCTTCTATATGGAATATAACCTTGAGAAATTTCATAAAATTCTTGAAGTTCATTTTTGCCTTCATTTATAGTAGAAACAATATCAATGATTTTTGAATCAAGCATAAATGCTAAACCCCAGTTTTGATTCATCTCTATTAAATCATTAATTGATAGAGAAGTTCTTTGTTTTTGAATTAATTCGGAAAAATTTTCTTGGTCTTTAGTTTTTCTATAACCTACAAATTGACTTGAGCCTTTTTTCCACGTATTAATTGTATTTTTTACAGTAGCTGTTTGAAAAATATTAAATTTCGTACAGTCTAAAATTTCAGTCAATTCCCATTTATTAAAGAGTTCTATTCTATAAGAAGCAGCGAACGTATTAAATAAATAAGTGTTAGGTATTATATACGACAAAACACCGTTATCTTTTACTAATTCGTGCGCTTTTTCCGTAAAATAATAGTAAATTTCAAAGTCTGGTACTTTACCCAATGACTTTAAGACAGATTCTCTATAGTTGCCTTTGATTGATACACCGTAAGGTGGATTACCTATTACAATATCAAAACCAGTGTTTTCATTAACTATAGGATTCAATATTTCAGGAAAATCTAATCGCCAATCAAAATGATTAAAAGGTTCTTCATTATTTTTTAATGTATCAACTTCCTCTAAAGTTTTTTTCCAACTTTTGATTTCATTAATTCTCTCATTTTGCGCTTTTGTTAGCTTTTTACCGTCTTGTTTATGAAATGGATTTGAGCTAATCATTAACTCTAACTGCTCACTTAAAATATTTAGTTTGAGTAAGCGAATTTCTTTAGCTAACCTTGGTTTAGTTTTATTGTTAGCCTTGAAGTATTCCTTTTGTTTTTCGGAAATTTGTTTCAATAAGTCTTGTATTCTTTCTTGATGAGGGTTTCCAAATAAATTACTTTGTGTTCCTTCTTCAACTTCCCAATCAATTTCTATAATTTCATCACCAAACTTACTTACTAATGAATCACCTACAACTATTTTATAAACCAGATTAGGTAATGGTTTCGGTTTTTCTTCATCTACAATTAGGCTTAACCAAAAGCGTAATTGCGCAATATCTACAGCACCTTTTTCTATGTCTACTCCATAAATAGAATTTTGTATGATATTTTCTTTTACTGTAGCTGGACTCCATACTTTAAAGCCTAAATCGAAAGCAATACGCTCTTTTAAAGTAAATATTTCGTGAAGTAACCCCATTGGGAATGCTCCAGAGCCAATAGCAGGGTCGCATATTTTTACTTTATCTAAAAGATTGTCTATTTCTTTAAGTTGAGTGTCTCTTAATCCTTCTTTATTTTTTTGCTTTACAAATAGACTGATTCCGTCTTTAACGTTATCTCCTAAATGTGTTACTAAATACTCAATTAAGGATTCTTGAGTCATATACTGCACAATTTCCTTTGGCGTATAGAAAGCACCTTTGTCTTTATTATCTTCCAGTAGGTTTTCAAAAATATGACCTAACATTTCAGGGTCAACCGCTATAGTATGCTCCTCTGGGCTGTTTTCGTAAATCGTGAAATTAAAGCGATTAAAAAACTCAAATAGTTTTGAAAAGTATTCATTTGGAAATTCTAACAGGTTTAAATTCTCATAATCTTTTTCAAATAGACCACCATTCAAATATGGTATTTTAACTATTTCCCCTTTTGGCATTTCAAAGTCATCATTTTTACGAGGTTTGTTCAAAGTTTCATAAAACAACTTCGAAAGCCAATCTTTGTAAAAATTATTGCTACTACCAGATTCAATGAAGTAATTTTCTAAAAAGTTTTTATCACCATCAGCTTTTTCATAATCACCAGTTGGTGATGCCATCCAACCTTTCTTCTGCAAAAAATAAAGAAATACAATTTGTCCTAAAAGTTTCTTACAAAAATCTCTCGCATATTTCTTTGCAATCGTTAATTCATTATCATTTACAAAGTCTTTATTCTCATTAAAAACTTCCTTCAAAAATTTCGGTGGTTTATGTGCTTTAACTAACTCATATTTGCCACCTTTTTTCTGAAATTCTTCTCCAGTAAGATACTTAACGAACTTCGCATAGTGGGTTTCTCGATACTCATCAAAAAACTCTTTAGACATTGCCTCAACAGCAAATGCCTCTTGTATGTCTTTAACTTTTATTTGAAACTTGCTATCTAACTCTTGAAATCGGTCTATTGCTGTACGGTAGGTTTCCTCTGTATCACCAAACACATAAGTATAACGTTTTGGATTGGTTTCTTTGGTTTGTACTTGACCATCTTCAAAAAAACTATCATACGCTATAAAAGAGAAACGCCAATGTTTGTCTATAACATCTTCATATTTAAAAGTTGCAAATACTGCGTTGTTACCAATAATTAGTTTTTTTACTAATGCGCCTAAACCTACACGAGCAATTTTAACTTGTCCGAAGTCTTCAACGGTTACCTCATACAATTCTATTTTGCGGTTGTCGTGCGTTTTGAACTCACCATACTTTACCACTTTTTTAGCTGTACGTTTTTCGGTATCGGTTAATGCTACTTCTTGTTCACCTTCTTTGTTATAAATTATATAATCTTTTACAGATTTGTTGAAAATAGGCGTTAGTACATTTTTCTCAAATGAATCTCTATTATAACTTTTTTTGAATATTTGATATAGTGTGCTTTCCATTATTTAGCTTCGATATAAGATTCTGAAATGACAATTTGAGGTTTACTAAATAGTGAAGCTCTTTGTTGTTTTATTCTTGCTGTATCGCTAAAGTTCATTGATTTTAAAACATCGTTAAATACATTCTCAACAACCTTTTGAGGGTCGTTTTCTGTATTAGATTTAAAGAACTTGTTTAATTTGTTAGGTAGTTGTCTGTGAGAACCTTTATAAATTTCGTCTAATGCTCTTTGTAATTGATGTTTTATAAATTCGTTTTCGGCTACACCAATAAAAAACTCTAATTGTGTTATTACTTTCTTTTCGGTAGCCGATAGTTGTGCCTTGGTCACATTTTTAGTTTCGATGTTTTTGGCAATCGTTTTAAAATGCGTTAAGGCTTTTGATACTTGTTTATGATGATACTCTGGTAGTTTAACTGCTTTTTCTTTTGTGGTTGCTTTGAAAATTTTAGCCGCATTAACAAAGGTGAGTTCGTGAACTATATTGTTTTCATCTGTTTTATAGAAAACACCTGGGTGACCTTCGCTTTTTATATAGGTGATGGATGCGTTATCTACATTGATAAATGAATCTATATTACTTGTTTTACGTGCAATACGAGACTTTTTAGGAATGTTTTTGATTTGGTTGAACTTTGTGATGTTATTCTTTTTAAAATCTCTTAATTCCTGTAAAAACAATAAAGTCTCGTTAATATCTTCTTTTAATTTAGAGCCATATAAACCAGCTTCACCAACTTCTTCTAATTGCGAATAAATTTGACTGTCCTCTCCAAAAGCAGAGTGAAACGCCTGTAACTTTTTAATTGCAGTATTGGTTAATTTAATTTGGTTATCTGATTTGTCTGATGGATAGAAATTAAATACGTGTATCTCATCGGCTTCCGTACCAATACGATTAACACGCCCTATACGTTGCATTAAACGAGTAGAGTTCCAAGGTACATCATAGTTAACAATAACATTTGAGCGGTGTAGGTTGATACCCTCTGCCAATACTTCGGTAGTAAAAATGATATTATAATCGTTTTTCCAATCTGCCTTTTCTTGATTAGCATCAAAGTTTTCTAATATAATTGGAAACTTATCTTTACGGTTGTCTGCACTAATGGTCAATATTTTATTTATGCCTATATCGTGTAGCGTATCACTAACATATTCAATAGTTTCTTTTGATTCAGAGAATACTACTAATTTACCAGAATGATTGTTTTTCTTATTTAGGAATTTAGATTTTAAATCGGCTATGAACTTGTCTAATTTAGGGTCGTAATCGATTTTTTTCCAATCTTCAACTAATTGTTTAATTTTCTTTTCATCATCCTTTAGTAACTCAATAAAATCTTCTTTAAAGTCTTCGGCTACATATATTTGATTATTCCCACCTTTTTCATTTATCTTTTCCTCTAATGCTTCTTCGTTACCCTCATTTAAGTATTTATTGACGTCAATATCTGGTGCAACATAGACTTTGTTATCTTCAAACATTTTAATCATATGTTTGGTGTTTCTATGTAGCCTTGAAAGTGACATTTTAAAAGCATAAAAACTACTTTCTAAACGCTTAACCAATAAGGTTTTCATAATAGCAGATAGCCTGTTGGAAATAGAAGTAACATCACCATATCTCTTTCTGTCCTCTTCATTAATAAGATATTCTATAGCTCTATATCTATAAAACCCTAAACCATCAACTGGATTTCTGTTTTCATCCATTGAAGTAAGCATTGTAATTGTACTATCGAACAAAACACTTAATGCGTCATCAAATTTATACTTTACTTCATTAGGTGGATTAATTTTAGGGAATACAATACCTTGTTCCTCAATGTCTTTTTTAAAGTCTTCATTGTTTACAATATCTGTACGACTACGACGAATTACTAGAGGCTCAATGACTTTATCCCTAATTTTATCGAATATTGCTTTTACTTTATCTATATCAAGAATATCATCTTTTTTTAACTCATCATATTCATCTTTCAGAGGTTGAAAAAAGGCTTGTAAATCTTTCACACTTGGTAGATTAGCATTTCTTTTATCTTGAAATAAATAGATTTGATTCTCAATATCAGCAGGATGATTATTTAGTGGTGTCGCAGAAAGCAACATCACTTTTTTTCGAGTGTCGCCATTAGATCCTGGTATTCTTCTATCTGTTTTAGTAATAGTTTGTAGTTTCTCATACATATTAGATGTGTCGTTTCTAAACTTATGAGCTTCATCTATTACAATTAAATCATATTCATTAGGGTTTGGGTAGTTTCTATTTGTACCATCTAATACCTTGTGTAAACTTCCAGTTGAAACAAAATAGGTATTGTTATCAATATGAAAATCTTTAATGGTCTTTTTCCAGTTATCTTCTAATGCAGGTGGATAAACAATTAATATTTTTGAATGGTAACCATTTTCAAAAACAAACTTTTTGGCAATAATTGAGGCTACGATAGTTTTACCTAAACCTACTACATCGGCTAAAAAGAAACCGTTGTATTTCATTAGTTTTTCATACCCTTCAATCGCAGCTTCTGATTGGTATGTCAATCTTTTGTATTTGTCTGGTAAGAGTAAATCGATATTGGTTGGGTCATATTCAATACGCTTTCCAAAATATTCTATAAGCAATTTGATGTATAACTCAAACGGGGTAAATTTATCATTTAGATAAGTATCTTCTTTTAGTCCCGAAATATCAACAGGTAAAATATCTACTGATTCACTCCATAACAATTCAAACTCTTCGGAAGCAAATCGAATATCATCATAATCTCGTAACTCAACATTAAATTCATAATTTGATTTTTCTCGAGAGCCTAAACCGTTTTCGGTAAGGTTTGATGATCCTGTAATAACACTTCCTGTTGAATATTCATTAAAGTCTTTGGGTTTGAATATGTATATTTTAGCGTGCAGGTTTTTTTCTGGATGTGCCTTGATAGTTATCTTTTTGTCTACAATATCTTTAATAAACTGCATGATCCCTTCTTCAATATCTTTTGAGTAATCAGCACTTTGAATATCTTCTTTAAGTTTTTTTATAAACTCATCTTTAGTTTCTTTTGGATCAATGATGTGTTGCTGACCTAATGAGTGGTATTTCTCTAAAATTACATCTACATTAATACCTACTAAAATTCTTATTTCAGGTATATTCTCTAAATAAGGTCTCAACTTGAAATAACCTGTGGCTCTGAAATAACCTACTAAAGCATCGAAATTATGTATGTTAGGTAAGTTCTTAAAAACTCCTTCGAATTTTTTTAAAAGACTGTTATTTGATTTATTAGTAAAAAACTTTGTTGACATTCAATCGCTGGTATTATAAAACCATAAAAATATAAATATTAATTGACTTAAAATTATGAATAATAATAAGTATTTATACCCCTGTTTTAGGTTATATTACAAGTATTAAAAAAGAGCTTGTACGCTTGCTTTTAATTTTTGCTTTATATAACTTAAAAACTGACTATTAGATTGTTTATTTATTTTATTGTAAGTGTTTCTTTTTTTCGATAACTCTCGTAATGATCTACTTTATATTGTTGTAATATTTCTTTATTTTGAAACAAGGCTAGTATTTCTTTTTCTTTATTATTGAGCCTTGACAATGGAATAGCTTGTTGTTTATCTATTTTTTCATACTTATTCAGTAACTCATCGAGTAACATTTGATATTTGTATTTATCTGTCAAGTCTTTAACACTATAAATACCTATAGCGTTTTTACGCTTATTTAAGTTACGTGTATAGATTTCTAACTCGAATCGAAATAGTTGCCTGTTTAATTTTATACGGTCATGCGTTTTAACCTCATACGTTTTATCATAGCCTTTTACGTTATAATCTGTAAGATAGAATTTTTTACCGTATTGTTTATTTGCGCCTAGCATTGGTATTGGTTGTTTACCGTTTAAGCTTAACCAAGTATCTAGAATTGGTTTTGCTTCTGCTTCTATAACTATACCAACTGCTAAAAGAATCACTTTAGCTTCGTACACATTAAAAGGTAGCGTTTGGTTTAATTTTTCTATAGCTTTTACTACTTCTGTGTAGGTAAAAGGCTCGTAATTATTATCCATATACCATTTTTGTAATGAGTTATTACAAAATATAGTATTTCCTTTTAAGCGTAAATCTAAATTGTTTACTCTGGTTTTGTAACCGTTTACTTTTTGAGTTGCATCGTTAAAAGTAGGATTCCAAGTTAATCCTTTCCATATAAAAGATTGTTCAGTACTTTCTATAACTTCTTTAGGTAAATGGGTTACTTGATACTTTATTTTTAATGTATCGTACAACTTAATTACCTTCTACTATTAAATGCTTTGTTGTAGTTTTTATCTAATAGCTTTTGTACATCGCTCATTTGATAGTAAATTTTACTACCTATTTGAGAGAATGATATTTTACCTTCGTCTCTCCAAGTCTGCGCTGTTCTTTTGCTAATATTCATTAGCTGGATAAACTCTTGGTTATCTAAAAAAGTATTTTGAGGTTTTTGGTTTTGTGTTTCTAGTTTTTTGTTTAGTTCGTCTAAACGACTTACAAGGTCTTTGTACTGTTGTTCTGTTAAAATAATTGCGCTCATTTACTGATATATTTTGAAATTATACCGCAAGATTGCACCTGTTTTTAGTTATTATAAGGTTGACCTTATTTAGCCTTTTAAGACCTTATGTTTCTTTTTGAAATGATTTATTTTCTATGTATTTGAATGTTTTCATTTTGTAATCATCTGAAGTTTTAGACCAGTCTAGTTTAGATTTTAACTCTAGATTTATTTTAGAAGCTATTGCGTTGTTTAGCTCTTCTAAGCTCAAGTTTGGCACAATATTTTTTTCCCTAAGTACTTCTACCACTCCTCTTATAGCTCCTTTACGTTTTGAGCTTAATGCATACTTACCATTTACTGTAATACTTAAATCTTCTAGTAATTGTAGTACGTAGGTTTGTTTTTGGGGCGTTGAAAGGATTGTTTTAAAAGTTATCTCTTCTTCAAAAGGTATTTTAACACTCTTGATTAAAGGCAGTATTTCGGTTATAAACTTCTCTTCATTTACCAACCACTCTTTTATTGTTTTTATATACTTTTTTTCCCTTTTTGTAAAAACTTTAACTAACACTTTTTGCTTTACTTTATGAGATTCTTTTATTAAATCTATTTTATATTTTGTTTTATCATTTATATATTCTTCATCCAATAACTTAGTAGTATCTACTGTATTTAAAATTTGATGTGTAATATTGCTCAATTGCTCACAAAGCCTATCGGTGGTTAATAATTTAGCTCTTGATATTTTTAAATAGGGATTATATTTAAATTTTTCTTCTAAAATGGAAATACTTTTTGAAAAACGATTCTTCAAATTTGAAAACAAAGGTATATCAAACGGAAATGTAGTATACCATCTATCATAGATACTAATTAATAAACCTAGGTCTTTTTCTACTCTAGCAGGAGGTTCAAGATAACTTTTAATATAATTCATTACATATTTTTTTCTGAATTCATATTTCCTTACCTCTTTAGGCAGCTTAAATCCTTCTTGTAATTTAATTAAAAAAGATATGTATTTACTTAAAGCAACAGGTTCTCCACAATCATTAGGAAACATACCAAAACTTTCAATAACATATTCTAAATAATCAATAATTTCATCTTTCCAGTTTTCTTTATCTAAATTGTTTAATATATGGTGATGTGAGTAAAGTGTTTTATCAGCTACCATTTTTGGTAAGTCTTTAAAAACTCTAATATCAAACCAAGACTTATTTATTAGTTTAACATGATGATCACAACAATAAGGGAAAGTTGTATGGTATTTTTGAATTTGAATTATAATCTGTTCGTGTGAGAAACGACAATTTTCACAATTATCTAAATTATGTGTTTCACTTTTTGTATGCTCTATCTCAAAAGGTGGTGCATAAGTTGAGCCTTGATACACTGTTATTTCACTACCACATGCTTGTACTTTTTTGATATTGTCTATAAAAAAATTTAACTTCCTTTCCATAATTTAGTTTATGTATTTATCTACTGCGTTATCTAATTCACTACTAATTATTTTTGCATATACTTGGGTTATACCTATATCGGAATGATCCATTAGTTTTGAAACGTGTTCTATTCGCATACCATTATTTAAAGCTCTAGTAGCAAAGGTGTGTCGGCTTATATGAAACGATAAATTAAAGGGCAATTCTAATTCTTTCCCCATTCTACTTAAATA
Source organism: Tenacibaculum tangerinum (assembly GCF_029853675.1). Taxonomy (NCBI): domain Bacteria; kingdom Pseudomonadati; phylum Bacteroidota; class Flavobacteriia; order Flavobacteriales; family Flavobacteriaceae; genus Tenacibaculum; species Tenacibaculum tangerinum. The sequence continues at coordinate 1,177,110 of NZ_CP122539.1, forward strand.
CATATTACTTAATGAAATTGCTCTGCTAGTTATTAAGCTTCTGTATTCTCTATCTTTAAAATACAACTCTTCAACTTTAGCAAAAGGAAAAATTATATCGTTTTGCTTTTGGTCTTGGGTTCTGTATTTCTCTAAAATATCAACCGCTTTTTGACCTATTCTAATACTGTGCTGTCTTTTCGTTTTTCTTATCGTTTTTGTAATTCTATGGTTTTTGCTATCATAATGTTTCCATTGTAGCTCAATAATATCTCCAAATCGTAACCCACCAGAAAAAACAGAAAAGATAAACATATCTTTAATAACCTGTGCTTTATGTTCTTGTGGTACTTCTAAATTGATAAAGGCTTCAAACTGTTCTGTGTTTAAATAACGCTTTGTAGTCTTGTTTTTCTTTACTTTAAACTTTGTAAAAGGTACAAGTTCATTGGAGATTAAATCTTCTTTCTTTGCTTCTCTAAACATTAGGTTTAGGATTCTGAAAGCGTAATTAATAGTTGTATTGTTATTACCTAGCCTTGAACTGCAATATGCTGCATAATCCTTTAAGGTAGTAGCTGTAATATCATCAAACATTAATTCACGATGCCCTATAAACCTTTCAAACTTTTCTATATTGTTTCTGTAACTTCTGTAAGTAGATAGCGTAACGGTATCTTTTAACTGCTCACAACGATTATAGGCATAGTCAAAAAAATTAGTTAAAGGCTTCCCTTTAATAGCTTCTTTAATTTTTCTGGCTGATGTGGCTTTATTTTTTCTTTCAAGGTCTGCAACCTCTCCTGTTGCATCAGCTACCTTTTTAGAAAGATACGCATTAAGCCTAGTAGAATTTTGATGGTTCTTCTTTACTTTTTGTTTATCTTCATCCCATTCATTAAGTTGTAATTTTAGACTTAATGAAATAAATTTAGTTTTACGGTCTTTGATTACACGTAAATAAAGAGGTGCTTCTCCTGCTTTATCTATTTTATCTTTTCTTAAAACTACTTTTATTGATGACATAAAACTCTGGTTTTAAGCTATGCAAACTAGCGCAACGCAATACTAAGGTACAACATTAGGTATAACAAACCTAACTTTTAGTCGTATTTTATTGCATTATTTAGCATTGAACTAAAACACATAACCCGTATATTTAAAGGGTTTAAGAGTAATTTAATGAAAAAGAGTGATAATGCTATATAACAATGTATAACCGCAATTACGGCGGATTCGACTACGTCTGAATCCACTCGGAATTGCTAAAGGTCAGTTTTTAAGCCGAAAAGCATTAACTTTAAAACCGTAACTGCGGTTATACCAAACGTTGTGTGTAATTTAACGCAACCATTCTGAACAAAACCAATCTACTAATATAAAGTATGAAAAAAGCATTAATTTTATTATTATCAATTTTAATATTTAGTTGCGAAAAAGACGAAGAACTAACTAATATCAATGGAGACGGAAGTGGTGGAATGTCCTGCGTTATGAATGGAACAATATTGAATCCAAGTGGTGGTGGAATAGGCGGAAACAAGACTTGTAGAATTGATTATATTCCAGACGAACAAATAACGTTTTTCGCAGTAGGTTTTACTACTGACCAATTTGATTTTACAAGTGTTAGGGCAATTGCGTATGATATTGATTTAGATAATTTTGTTGGACAAACTTTTGATTTAATTGGAATGGATACCGCTGACAATGAAGAGAGCTATGGGAGGGTAACTAAAGGTAACTTTAATGTCGAAGGAAGAAATTACTCAACAAATTCAGTCCGAAATGGAACTCTAACCATTTTACATTATGATGATGAAGAATATACAATAAGCGGAACTTTTGAATTTGAAGCTGAAAATGAATTTGGAGATATAATAACAATAACCAACGGAAGATTTGACTCACGTTTAGGTTATTAAAAAACTACACACAACAATGGCTATAAGTAATTGCTGGTTCTTGCCTACTTCTGAAAATCCTCGCGGATTTTCTATTCGGTTTGTATTTGCTAAGTTAGTTGCTGAAACACGCCACAAATTATACACAAAACGTTAGCTGTTATTAAAGGGAGTCTAAATTCAATAAATGAAAAATTTTATACTTAAACATAAATGGATAATTAGTGTAATTCTATTTCTCATAACAACTATTTTGATTCTTTCAATTTTATATTTTACAAATAATTTAAATTTAGTCTACAATAAAATTGATAAGACAATAAGTAATATTACAATTATTACTATAATATTTATTTTCATTGCTTTCATTGGAGATATTATTAAGGGATGGATTTCAAACTACATTACGAATTTCATTTTTCCAGGAGCTGAAAAACAAATATTGGAAAACACTAAAGCAATAAAAGATGAAACTACTAAAATTTCAAAGAATGTTGAGAAGCAATCAGAAAAAGTTGATGAGATTATTGTTGACACCAAACAAATTCTTAAAAATTTGGGCAATAAAGAAGTGAGTATGACTTATCTTATAATTTGGAATTCATTAAATTCAGTTAGAGATTATTACAATAGAGGAATGGATGTGGATTTACAAAAATTTGGAACACTAAAATTATTGCCAATATTGAAATATCGAGAAGTTGTAAGTAAATCTAAAATGAATATCGAAACTGAATTATTTGAAAAATTAGAAACCCTCTATTTAAAAATTTCAAAAGATACTACTATGAATATTTTTGAGCCAATGAAAATGTTTGTAAATAAGAAAGATGAATTATTTCCAAATGAGATAGAAAAAATCCAAAAAGATATAAATAAAAGCAGATTGAATATATTGTCTGATATTGAAGATTTTATGTTAGAAAATAAAGAGTTGTTTAAAAATAACAACAGCCAACAACGGTAGCTGATGTACAACCCTCAAATTTCAAAAAAAGGAATTCATTTTAAAGCTATGTAAAGGCTTTATTTAGAACGAAGCCAAAATTTTTAACTTCTGATTTTGTTATTTTAGAAAGCTTAAAACAAAAGATGTTAAGTAATAAGGTACATTTTTAACCAAAACACAAAAGCAACAGCTTTGACCTCAGTTTTAGTAGATTTACTCTTGTTTTATAGAAGTCAACACAGTTTAGTTGAAATTCTTGAATTTTACGAGTGAAAGAAAAAACAAAAAGTCTCGATTTTAGCGAGACTTTTTGTTTATAAATTATACTCAGATAGCGGTCTCGGAAAATCTTCTGGATTTGCTGCTAAATGATAGCGAGGATCGTCTACTGCTTCTTCGATAACCTCAGTAAAAATAGGACTTGCTTTGTATAACAACAACTTACAATCTTCACTTAAATGTTTTAGGGTTACTTTTTTTCCAACGGCTTGATATTTTTCAACTATTGCAAAAATTGCTTCAATGGCTGAATGATCTGAAACACGCGATTCTACAAAGTCAATTTCAATGGTATCTGGATCGTTTTTAACATCAAATTTTTCATTGAATGCGGCAATACTTCCGAAGAATAAAGGTCCCCAAATTTCATATATTTTTGTTCCGTCTTCCTTAAATCGTTTCCTTGCCCTAATCTTTTTTGCATTTTCCCAAGAAAACACTAATGCGCTTACAATTACACCTGCTATTACAGCTATTGCCAAGTCGAATATTACGGTTAATACCGATACTAAAATAAGTACAAACAAATCGGTTTTTGGAATTTTATCAGCGATTCTAAAGCTAGACCATGCAAAAGTACCTATAACCACCATAAACATTACTCCTACTAATGCAGCGATAGGAACTTGCTCTATTAAAGAGGAAGCAAAAAGGATAAACATAAGTAAAAATACGGCTGCCGTAATACCCGACAAACGACCTCGTCCGCCACCTTTAATGTTGATAATAGATTGCCCAATCATAGCACAACCTCCCATACCGCCAAACAAACCAGTAATAATATTGGCACCTCCTTGCGCTAAACACTCTCTGTTAGAATTTCCGCGAGTTTCTGTTAAATCGTCTACTAAGTTTAGAGTCATTAACGATTCTATCAAACCAATGGCTGCCAATATCAATGCATACGGAAAAATAAATCGAAGCGTTTCGAAATTCATTGGTATTTTAGAAAAGGTTTCTAAAACTGGCACAGGAAAACCTCCTTTCAATCCTTCTCCTCCACCTTCTCGTATAAAAGACCCAACAGTTGAAATATTCAACCCTGAAAAAATTACAATGGCAGAAACTACTAAAATCGCAATTAATGCTTCTGGTAATTTTTTAGTTGCCTTTATTCGAGGAAGTCCCCACATGATTAACATGGTAAGTGCTACAAAAAATAGCATCGTTACTAGTTTTGGTGTTGGTAAAAAAGATTTTGAATCTCCTTTAATGTTGATGTCGTAAATAAAGTCATTCTCTACTGAAAATTGTACATTTTTAGTTGTCGCATCGTACACCTTACCATCGTGAATTTCGTAAGCGAGTTGATTGGTTGTTATGTTAAAAAGTTGATTCCCTTCCTTTTTAAACATGGGTATTTTGGTTGAAACATCAATTACATTTCCATCTTTTATAGCAAAGTGTTTTGTTGTTTTCTCGGTTTCTTTCAATGTATTTCCGTAAGGGTCTTTATCAAATGTTTTAAACATTCCGACCTGTGAAATAAATATTACAATCGCCAGCCCATTTACAAACCCCATCATTACAGGATGCGGTATCAATCTTACAAACTTACCGAGCTTAAAAACTCCTGCCAACATTTGTATGACCCCCATTAACATTACTGTTAAAAACAAATAATACAGTCCTAAGTTTTCTCCTTCAGCACCCATTGCGTTTCCTTGGCTAACTAAGCTTACCATCACGACTGCCAAGGCACCTGTAGCTCCAGAAATCATACCTGGTCTTCCACCAAAGATAGCCGTTATCAATCCAATCATAAAAGCGGCATATAACCCTACCAACGGATCTACACCTGCCACAAAAGCAAAGGCTACTGCCTCTGGCACCAACGCTAGAGCAACGGTAATTCCCGATAAAATATCGTTTCTTACATTGCCCATTCTCTTTCTAATAAACTCAGTCATAATTTGTTAATATCTTTGCTAAAAAGTGGGCAAATATAGCCATATTTTAGAGTTTATTGGTTTCTTTAAGTTTAATTTTGCTCGCATTGATTTTTACCTTAATTTTGAGCGTTGAACTATCAAACCAATTTTGGTAGCAACAAATGAGCAGAAAAATACTACTTACCTCGAAAGAAATTGAAATCATTCTGCATCGATTAGCCTGTCAGTTAATCGAAAATCACAACGATTTTTCTAATACTGTTTTAATTGGGTTACAACCAAGAGGTACTTATTTAGCTAACAGATTGGCTGAATTACTACGAAACGATTATGGGATTAAAGATTTACAATTAGGATTGTTAGATATTACCTTTTATCGTGATGATTTTCGCAGAAGAGAAGAACCCTTAGAAGCCACTTCTACACAAATTGATTTTTTAATTGAGTCTAAAAATGTCGTGATTATTGATGATGTTTTGTATTCAGGAAGAAGCGTACGAAGTGCTTTAACCGCCTTACAATCGTATGGACGACCAGATAATATTGAATTGTTGGTGTTGATTGATCGTCGTTTTAGTCGTCATTTACCAATTCAACCCAATTATCGAGGAAGACAAGTAGATGCCATTAACGAAGAGAAAGTTGTTGTTTACTGGCAAGAAACTCATAAAGAAGACGCAATTTATCTTGAATCTAAGGTCTCAAAGCCTGATTAGTTATGATTAAAAAAACAACTTAAAATGAAGCAGTTAAGTGTTGAACATTTATTAGGAATAAAATACCTTACCAAAAATGACCTTGAGCTTATTTTTGAAACTGCTGCTCATTTTAAAGAAGTCATTAACCGCCCTATAAAAAAGGTTCCATCCTTACGCGATATTACGATTGCTAATTTATTTTTTGAAAATAGTACCCGTACAAAACTTTCTTTTGAATTGGCTGAAAAGCGCTTATCGGCAGATGTTATTAATTTTTCTGCCGGACAGTCTTCAGTAAAAAAAGGAGAAACACTTATTGATACGGTGAACAACATTCTATCAATGAAAGTTGATATTGTGGTAATGCGCCATTCGAATGTAGGAGCAGGAATTTTCTTATCGAACCATGTAGATGCAAAAATTATCAATGCAGGTGATGGCACGCATGAACACCCTACCCAAGCTTTACTCGATAGTTTTTCTATGCGAGAAGCTTTGAATAGTAATTTAAAAGGTAAGAAAATTGTAATTGTTGGCGATGTATTGCACTCTCGTGTAGCCTTATCTAATATTTTTGCTCTACAATTACAAGGAGCTAAAGTTAAAGTTTGTGGACCTACTACATTAATTCCTAAATATATTTCTAGCTTAGGAGTTGAAGTAGAAACAAATCTTAAAAAAGCGTTGGAGTGGTGTGATGTTGCCAATGTACTTCGGGTACAACATGAACGCATGGATATTAAATATTTTCCATCGACTAGAGAATACACCCAACTTTTTGGAATTAATAAAGAAATTGTAGACAATCTTGGCAAGAAGATTGTTATCATGCATCCAGGACCTATTAATAGAGGCGTAGAACTAACAAGTGATGTAGCCGACAGCAATCAATCAATAATTTTAAATCAGGTTGAAAACGGAGTAGCTGTTCGTATGGCTGTTATCTATTTGTTAGCTCAGCAAATTAAGAGATAGTTTACTTATGAATGTAACAGAAAAATCAGCCTATACTTTAATTACTTCAAACGAAGAAAACTTCTTCGATTTTGTAAAAAATTTTCGTGAAGCGTACGTTAATTACAAGGATAAAAACTTGATAATTGAAATTTCAGAAAATTTTAAGGTTTCTAACGAAAATATTTTATTATTTTTGGAATACGCTCATAAGCATCAAAATAATGGCATATCTTTTGTGGTTGTTTCAAGAGATGTTACGATTGATGATTTTCCTGAAGACTTTAACATCGTGCCTACTTTAGTAGAAGCAGAAGATGTTGTTGAAATGGAAGATATTCAGCGAGATTTGGGTTTTTAACCCTGTATTTTAAAACAATTATCCATCATCCCCTAAAAGATAATTCATGATTAAAAAACTACTTTTTATAGCATTTTTTTTGGTTATTTCGGTTGGTTTTTCCCAAGAAAAATCAATAGAAAAGCTATCTGCATCTCCAAACCCCTTTACAAATAGCACTACTATTTACTTTAATGCCAAGCATAACCAAACGGTACTTTTAACCGTTAGAAATGTATTGGGTAAAACTGTATTTAGCAAAGAAATTAAGGTGATTTCAGGACGTAATTCTTTTCCTTTTCAGCGAAACGATTTAAAGTCTGGAATGTATATTTATGCTGTTCAAAGTAATAAAGAAATTATATCTAAACGCTTTGTTATTAAATAAATCAGTATGCAATTAACCGTTTTGGGTTGTCATTCTGCTACTCCTAGAGTTAATGCTTACCCTACTTCTCAATATTTAGAAATTAACAACCGCCATTTTTTAATCGACTGTGGCGAGGGTACGCAGCGACAAATGCGTAAGTACAAAGTTGGTTTTTCAAAAATCGACCATATATTTATTTCTCATTTACATGGTGACCACTTTTTTGGTTTAGTAGGCCTTATTGCTACTCTCGGAATTTTAAACAGAGAAAAAGAACTCCATATTTATGGTCCGAAAGGCATTAAAGAAGTAACCACGTTACAATTAAAATTTTCTAAGACTTGGACTAAATATGCTATTGTTTTCCATGAATTAACTTCTACCGAAAGTGAACTAATTTTTGAAGATAATAAAGTATCTGTTAGAACTATTCCTCTAAACCACAGAGTGTATACAAATGGTTTTCTATTTACCGAAAAGGCAAAACCAAGAAAATTACATATTGAAAATATTCAACAATATGACGAAATAGAAACGTGTGATTTTCACCATATAAAAGCAGGGAAAGACTTTGTTCTTTCTACAGGAGAAATTGTTTCTAATGATGAATTAACTATTGACCCTCCAAAACCTTTGAGTTTTGCTTTTTGTAGCGATACTGCCTACAAACCTTCCATTATTCCTATTATTAAAAATGTAGATTTGCTATACCATGAAGCAACATTTTTAAAAGATAGAGAAGATTTATGTGAAAAGACAAAACACTCAACGGCCGAACAAGCAGCCTCAATTGCTAGTCAAGCAAATGCTGGTAAATTAATTATTGGTCATTATTCTAACAGGTATAAAAATATAGACGATTTTAAAGCAGAGGCTCAAACAGTTTTTAACAATACCGAATTGGCAGAAGTAGGAAAACGGTATACTACCGATGCTTTTCCTGTTGAAATTCTAAACTAATATTGTTTTGTTGATAAAAGTACGAGGGTACAAGCGATTTCACTATCAATATTATTTTCCTTTAATAACTTTATGAATGTTGGGTTTTCAGTACCTGGATTAAAAATAACTCTACGAGGTTGTAAACTTATAATGTAATCGTAATACGCTTTTTGTCGTTCTGCATTAAGGTAAAGAGTTACTGTATCGATATTGGTAAATGGTTTCTTTTCAGTTTCAATTATAACGTTACCAATACTTCCTTTTCGAATACCAATGGCTAAGGTTTCTATATTTCTTTCTATCAATCTTTTAATAGCGATATTCGAGTATTTATTAGGGTTTAAAGAAGCCCCTAAAACCAAAGTACGTTTTTTCATTTCCTGTTAATATTACGTTAAACCCTGTTAAACCAGGTAACAAAGATAAAGCATAAATAGTCTCTTAGGCATAGAAACTGTTCAAAAAACAAAACAAAATGAAAAACATAATTTTCGTATTTTTAGTCTTACTTGCTTCAAATATTCATGCCCAAATGCCTAAAGACATACTTCCCAAAACTGGGGTTATTTCTGGTAAGGTGATCGACCAAACAACGCAACAACCATTACCTTATGTAAATATTATTATCAAAGATGCTGCCAAAAAAATTATTACTGGTGGAATTTCCGACGATAGTGGACTGTTTACGGTAAAAAATATTCCTGAAGGAAAAAACACTGTAGAAATACAGTTTATAGGATATAAAACCTTTGCCAAGCTTATTTCAGTAAATCGTAAAACGAACAAAATTAATCTTGGTACCATTGCTCTTGAAGAAGATACCACCACCTTAGATGAAGTAGAAATTCGTGCAGAAACTTCTTCCGTAACTCAAAAGGTAGACAGAAAAGTGATTAATGTTGGTAAAGATTTAACTTCGGCAGGAGCTACCGCTTCTGACTTGTTAAACAATGTACAATCGGTAAGTGTAGATAGCCAATCAGGTAACATTAGCTTACGTGGTAACGAAAACGTACGAGTATTGGTTGACGGTAAACCTACTAATATTCCTGCTTCTCAATTGTTAAAACAAATTCCTTCTTCGTCTATTAAAAGTGTAGAGTTAATTACCAATCCATCAGCAAAATACAATCCTGAAGGAATGAGTGGTATTATTAATATTATTTTGAATAAAAATGCCAATATGGGCTTCAATGGCTCTGTAAATACTGGTATTGAAGCTGGACATTATGTTCGTTACAATGCGTCTACTAACATGAATTACAAAACAGGAAAAGTTAACTTCTTTGGTAATTATGGATTTAGAGGTGGTGATAATTATAACTTCGGATATGTGAATAGACCTGGAGTTAATAACCAAGATTTTATTTTTGTAAATGATAACGAATCTCACCTATTCAAAATTGGAGCTGATATTTATTTAGATGATAAAAACACCTTATCTCTTTACACCACTCAAAATTGGTTCGATAGTAATGCTAGTGGGCGTGCCATTATCACAGACAGTAATGGTGATTTAATTGAGAACTCACCAAATACTCAAACCAATGAAAGTCATAATCAGGCGTATAACATAAACTATAAACACGATTTCGAAAAAAGGGACATTCGATAGAGTTTGAAGGAAACTTCTCTCAAAATAATACTCCTATCTTTTTAGAAAACAGCTTTAAAGAAGGTTCTCAACCAGATTATTTTAATGACATTCATAACAACAGGAAAAGTACACTGCTAAATTTAGATTATACAAATCCTATTGCTAAAAATGGAAAATTAGAGTTAGGGTTGGAATATAGAGTTGATGACTCTGACAATACGAACCTAACAAATCAACAAATTTTAGTAGAAGAACCAGATATTTATACCGATTTAGGCAACTCTTCTTTTAGCTATGATAGAGATATTTATTCTGCTTATGCGAACTACAACCACAACTTTGGCAAGTTAAGCATGCAATTGGGTGCACGTTTAGAACAATATAAAATTAAAGGAGTATTTAATCAAGAGGGTGAAGCTACTGCAACTGTTACCGACGATATTTTCACCATATATCCATCTGCATTTTTTACGTTTAATCCTTCTGAGAAAAATCAATTTCAGTTGAGCTATAGCAAACGTGTTGACAGACCAGGTATACAACAAGTAAACCCTATTAGAGAATGGAGTACTCCATTAATTACTTCGGTAGGTAACCCCGATCTTGTTCCTCAATTTACCAATTCGGTTGAATTCAATTACACTCGAAAAATAAAAGGCGGTTCTTTCACTTTAGGTAGTTTTTACAGAAATATTAATGATGTAATTAATAGAGCTACCTATAAAGATCCTAGCGATGAAAACAATGTAAGACAAATATTAACTTTTGCTAATTTCGATGACACCGATGCCTATGGTTTAGAGTTTTCTTTAAACTATAAAATTGCCAAATGGTGGCGTGCGAATGCTAGTATGGATTACTACTCTCAAAAACAATTTGGAACTACCGATTTAAGTAATCCTAATGCCCCTACTATCGAAGTTGAAACAAATATTTTCAATGCACGTATTAGCAATAGTTTTACAGTATCTAAAAAATTACGTTTACAATTATTTGCCATGTATAGAGGCGCAAACGAAGATATTCAATGGAATGTCGCCCATATGAAAATGGTTAACCTAGGTGCTAATTATAGCATATTGAAGGGCAAAGGAGATCTTAACTTTAGAGTAAACGATATTTTTAATACAATGAGGTTCAAATTTGATTCTGAAAGACCTTTCGTTCAAAATGGGCGTTTTAAATGGGAAAGTAGAACGGCTTATATCGGGTTTAACTACAGATTCGGCGGGGGTAAAAACAAGGCTCGTGCTAGAAAACAACGTGATACTAATGAGAAACAAGGAGGTGGAGGCTTCCTATAGGATTAGTTTTTATTAATTATTTGAAAAAAAACGAAGTTAGCTGCTTCGTTTTTTTTATTTTTAGCAAAATTTAATCCCCCGAATACATGAAAAGATTGCTAACCTTCTTGTTGCTTCTTAGCTCCTATTTTTGTATTTCACAAAATTTAGAGCTTACAGGAACTATTTTAGATAAAAAAAACAATCAACCAATTCCTTTCGTTACAGTTACTTGTAAAAATGATTCCAATAAAATACTTACAGGCGGTATTTCTGATGAAAAAGGTGCGTTTACTGTTAAAAAACTTCCAAAAGGGAAAACTACAGTAACCTTTCAATTTATTGGGTATAAAACGCTCGATAAAAAGATAGACTTAACAAAGAATAGCCACATAGGTACAATTTATCTTAAAGAAAATACTACCGAGTTAGATGAAGTTGAAGTAACTGCTGAAACTTCTATTATCCTTCAAAAAATTGACAGAAAAATTATCAATGTAGGAAACGATTTAATAGCTACTGGCGCTACTTCTTTAGAAATGCTTGAAAACATTCCTTCTGTAGATGTCAATCAACTTTCAGGAACAGTAAGTTTGCGCGGTAATGAAAATGTTAGAGTTTTAGTGAACGGAAAACCGTCTAACTTAAATACTACTCAATTATTAAAACAGATACCCTCAAACTCGGTAAAAAGTGTGGAGATTATTACAAACCCTTCAGCAAAACACACGCCCGAAGGCATGAGTGGTATTATCAACATCATTCTTAAAAAAAATACTACCATTGGATTTAACGGAAATCTGACTGCTGGTGTGAAGCGAAGTAGAAATACCAGACCCGATATTGCCCTAAATACCAACTATAAAGTTGGTATTACTAATTTTTACCTTAACTACAATACCAGTTGGGGAGACTATGAAACGTTTAATAACTTGGAAAGACTGGATAAGGATTTAGATCAAAATATTTATTTTCTAAATAATTCTATGAATCACAATATAAAATTTGGGATAGATATAGATATTACTCCAAAAAGTATATTATCAATGTATACTTTTCAAAATTTTGACGATAACAGTTTAGCAACGAACACCATAGTAAAAGAAAACAACACTGTAAGCTTCGATAACAGAAGTTTCTCTGACTATAATCAAAAAGATGAAACGTATAATATTGACTATGTGTATAATTTTGATGACAAGGGACAGAATTTAGAAATTGAACTCAATCACTCGATTACGAGAAACCCAGAAAAAACTAGGAATAAAGAACTCATCAATCCTAATTCAAAAGAATATAACTACACCAACGATATTAAAGATACACGAAAACTTTGGTTGTTAAATATTGATTATGTAAAACCTATAACCTCTGGAAAACTAGAATTCGGAGTTGAATTTAGAAAACAAGATTTTTACAACCTCATACTTACCAATAGAGAAACCGTAAATGAATCTAATACCTTACAACCTGTTGGAAATACAAATTTGAATTACGACCGTACTATCTATTCAGGATACGCTAATTTTAATAAAGAAATTAACAAATTTTCTATTCAGGCAGGCATTAGGGTCGAACAGTTTAATTTGGACGCTCTTTTTAAAAACACCGAGCAAGGAAATACTGCTTTAAAAGATGCGCTGTTTAGTTGGTATCCTTCAGCGTCAGTTCTATATAGCGTTACTGAAAAAGACAAATTACAATTTGCTTACAGTAGAAGAGTTGACAGACCTTCTGCATACCAAGTAACTCCTATTCAAGAATGGTTTTCTCCTTTGACAATATCTAGGGGAAACATCAACTTAACCCCTCAATTTACCAATTCTATAGAGTTGAGTTATACCAGAAACCTTACCAAAGGATACATTTCTTTCGGTTCATTTTACCGAAGAACAAGCGATAAAATTGGGCGTTTATTACAACAAGATGAACAAAACCCAGACAGAACCATTATTTCATTTACCAATTACGATTATGCCGATAGTTATGGTATCGAATTATCAGCAAGTTTTAAACCTATGAAATGGTGGACTCTAGGAACTTCTTTTGAAACTTACATTCAAGATTCTCAAGGAATTTTAAATGGAAACTTAGAATCTATTGAAAACCGCCTTTTAAAAGGAAGAATAAGCAATTCCTTTAAAGCTTCTAAAAAGTTAAGCTTTCAATTATCTGGAACTTATAGGGGTAAAAGTGAAAACATACAATACACCGTACAACCCTATACAATGATTAACGCAGGAGCTAGACTAAAAGTTTTCAATAGTAAAGGAACTATTACCTTAAGAGGGATTGATATTTTTAACAATGTAAACTTAGACTATACCTCCAATAATCCGTTCCCACAAAAAGGAAAATATATTTTAGAGAATAACTCTGTTTATCTTGGTTTTTCATACCACTTCGGAAGCGGTAAAAATAAAAGTAAAGGCAGAAAATATAGAGACAGTAATGAATCTGAAGGAGGTCTATTTTAATAAAAAATCCGAAGCAAGCACTTCGGATTTTTTTAATTTTACCACTTCTTTTTTCTAACAAAGAAGTGGTCTTTATTCTTTTATCTATAGTTATTACCAGCGAATCACTACCGACCCCCAAGTAAATCCACTACCAAAAGCAGCTAAAACTACTAAATCACCATCATTTATTTTTCCTTCTTCCCAAGCTTCTGTCAATGCAATGATAACCGAAGCTGCTGTTGTATTTCCGTACCTCATAATATTGTTATACACTTTATCATCAGACAGTTGAAACTTCTTTTGAATAAACTGTGCAATACGTAAATTCGCTTGATGCGGAATTAACATATCAATATCTTCTTTTTGCAATCCGTTTGCTTGTAAACCTTCTACAATCGCCTCTGAAAAGCGAACTACTGCGTGTTTGAATACAAATTGACCGTTCATATACGGATAGTATGAAGTATCATCAGGATCGTTTGCGTCCATAATTTCAGGTACCCAACGCGCAGTTGAAGGTCCTTCTAACATTAATTCTTTGGCATACTTTCCTTCAGAATGCAAATGAGACGATAAAATTCCCCTTCCTTTTTCTTCACTTCTCGACAATACTGCTGCCCCTGCTCCATCTCCAAAAATAACAGTTACTCCACGACCGCGCGTAGAACGTTCTAGACCTCCTGAGTGATTTTCAGAACCTATTACAAGGACATTCTTATACATTCCAGTTTTAATAAACTGATCGGCAACAGAAAGCGAATAAATAAATCCTGAACATTGATTACGTACATCTAGTGCTCCAATTGTGGGCATGTCTAATAACTCTTGTATTTGCACACCTCCTCCTGGAAAATACAAATCGGGACTCAACGTAGCAAAAATAATAAAGTCGATATCATCTTTAGTTAAACCAGCACGTTCAATCGCTATTTTTGCCGCTTTGGCGCCCATTACTGATGTAGAATCATCTGAGGTTTTTGGATCGATCCAACGACGCTCTTTAATACCAGTTCTCTCTTGAATCCATTCATCACTTGTCTCCATAAACTGAGTCAAGTCGTCGTTAGTCACTACGTTCTCAGGAACATAATAACCTAATCCTGTTATTTTTGAACTATACATATTTATTTATGTTGATTATTTTATTATTGTCAATTCCAGCCTGTAAAAGTAGTAATTAAATACTACCTTTACAAAAACACCAAAACTACCAACCTTAACTGCTTCGTCAATAAAGCTGTAATTCTTATTTTGTTGATTGGTTCATATCCACCTCTTTTTAGAAAATAACTGATAAATTAGGCTACTTGTGAAGCCTCATTACTACACTTTAGAAAAGTATTAAAAACTAAAAATAACAACAGAGCATACGCAATTAAAATACCAAATACCACTGAAAAGCTAATTACAAAAAATTAACTTTAATCCTCTTCCATAATCCAAGTAGTATGTATACTGATATTAATGAAATAATTGTTAAGACAATGGCAACAGTATAGTTTCTATAAATCCAATTACCCGTTGCAAATAAGCAACTAAATACCAACACACAGCCCACAAATGTTGCCAATAAACCATTTCCTAAATTTACGGTTTCTTTTTGCTCATCTATTACAATGTTCTTTTCTTTGGCTTTTTCTAATACATACAACCAACCTGCTTTTTTAGGCTGAATTTTCTTATAAAAGTTAATGAGTACTTCGTCGTCTTCTGGTTTTGTTAACAAAGTTACCAATATCCAAACAATGGTGGTACATAACACCACTAACGGAAACTGCCAATAGCTTTCAAACACCCCATTTTCACCGAATAGATATTCAGCATTAAAGTGAAAAATTAAAGAAAAAACTCCCGATGCTACCATCGCTGAAATTTCACTCCAAGCATTGATTCGCCACCAAAACCAACGTAGCAAAAAAATAAGTCCAGTACCTGCACCAAACATTAAGATGAATTTAAAAATTTCTAAGGCATTGGTAAAAGACAACGCCAACGCAGCGCTCAACACCATTAAAACTACCGTAGCTGTTTTTCCTACATTGACCAATGCTTTTTCACTCGCTTTTGGGTTTACATTCTGTTTGTAAAAATCGTTCACTATGTACGACGCACCCCAATTTAGGTGCGTAGAAATGGTACTCATATATGCTGCTATTAAAGAAGTAAGCACAATACCTGCCAATCCACTAGGTAAAAAAGTGAGCATTGCTGGATACGCTAAATCATGCCCTAACTTACTATCTGAAATATTAGGAAACGCCTCTTTGATGCTGGCTATATCTGGAAACACTACTAGTGATGCCAGCGCTACGATAATCCATGGCCAAGGCCGCAATGCATAATGTAAAATATTAAAGAAGAAAGTAGCACCGATGGCATGATTTTCATTTTTTGAGGCTAACATTCGTTGCGCAATATAGCCTCCGCCTCCAGGTTCTGCTCCTGGATACCATGCACTCCACCATTGTATCGCTAGCGGAATAATAAAAATTGAAATTAATAATTCTTTATTGTTGAAATCTGGTAGAATTGACAATTTATCGACCACATTAGGGTGTGTTAACAAATTTCCCAATCCATCTACCTCAGGATGATTTACAGAAACTACCGCCGCGCCAATAGCTCCTATCATGGCTACGAAGAACAATAAAAAATCGGTATATACCACTCCTTTAAATCCGCCAATAGCACTAAAAATTACCGTAACCACCGATGCAATACCAATGGTTTGAATGGGTGTTAAACCCAACATCACCTCTCCTATTTTAATGGCTGCCAAGGTTACACCCGCCATTGCCAATACATTAAAAAATATGCCGAGATACAACGAACGAAAACCTCTTAAAAATCGAGCAGGTTTTCCGCCATATCTAAGCTCATAAAACTCTAAATCTGTCGTCGCTTCACTCTTTCTCCATAGTTTCGCATAAATAAACACCGTTAGCATTCCTGTGAGCAAAAATGCCCACCAAACCCAATTTCCAGAAACACCATTTGTTCGCACAATATCGGTAACTAAATTGGGTGTATCGGTAGAAAAAGTAGTGGCGACCATCGAAACTCCTAACAACCACCAAGGCATATTTCTACCCGATAAAAAATATTCAGAAGTACTTTGCTTCGATTTTTTTGAAACCCAAATCCCTATTCCTAAGGTAATACTGAAAAAAATAAAGATAAACGTATAATCGATTGTTGTTAAGTTCATGAAATAAAGTTTAGTGCTGACCAAAATAATGAATCATATTAAATTATATTAGGCTTTTCAAAATAAATATGATGACCTTACTAATTCTGTGTATTTATCAAAACTTACAACACAATTTATAACAAGCCATTCACCCACTTTACTTCAATTGAAAAGATTTAAAGAACAAAACCCTCTATTACAAACCTTAAGTTTATTTTAACACGTGTAAATTTTTGTCTACGTACTAAGGTTCTATATTTGGGGTTAAACATTACCTTTAATATGAAAAAAATCAGTTTATTATTGTTACTTGGTATCTCATTTTTAAGCTTTTCTCAAGAGAATATAGGATATCAAGAACCACCGAAAGAAATTTTAGAACTCGCTAACGCTCCTTCGACTCCTAGAATTAGAATGAGTGATGATGCCGAAAATATTGTTTTTTTATACGCTAACAATTATAAGAGTATTGAAACTTTATCGGAAACAGAAATGCGTTTGGGAGGGTTGAGAATTAATCCTAAAACCAATATTAATAGCAGACAAAGCTATTACAACAACATAAAAGTTAGAATTGGTAAAAACGGAACTGAAAGTGTTGTAAATGGATTACCCGCGAAAGGTCGCTTTGCTAATTTTTCATGGTCTCCAGACCAACAAAAAATGGCTTTCACAAATACGACTACTACGGGTGTAGAATTGTGGGTTTTAAACATTAAAGAAAAAAAGCTAAAAAGCTTACCTCGGCTATTCTTAACGCTAATATGGGAATCCCTTTTTCTTGGTTTAAAGACAGCAACTCCTTGTTAGTAAAATCTATTTCTAAAGAAAGAAAACAATTAATTGATTCAAAAACCAGTATTCCTTATGGACCAACTGTTTCAGTTAATCAACAAGGAAAAAAAGCACAAAACAGAACCTATCAAGACCTTCTAAAAAACAAAACCGATGAGCATAATTTTGAGCAGTTAGCTTTATCTGAACTGCAAAAAGTAGACTTAAACGGAACTCAAACTCTTTGGATGAAAGATGATATGTACAGAAATATCTCTTTTTCTCCTGATGGTAATTATGTTATGATTAGCAGTATTCAAAAACCATTTTCTTATTTAGTTCCTTATTATAGATTTCCTGCTAAAACCAATATTTATGATACCAATGCTAATCTAATTAGTCCGGTTCTTGAAGTTCCTTTAATCGAAGATTTACCTAAAGGATTTATGGCTGTTAGAAAAGGAAAGCGCAGTTTGGGTTGGCGTAGAGATAAACCAGCGACTATTTTTTGGGCTGAAGCTTTAGACGAAGGAAACCCTGACAACAATGTACCTTACAGAGATGAAGTTTTTGAGCTAGAAGCTCCTTTTAACGGTAAAGGAAAATCGTTACTCAAAACCGTTGGTCGTTTTAGTACTATACGATGGGGTAACGATAAGTTTGCTATAGCACAAGATTACTGGTGGAATACTAGAAATACAAAATCCTATCTATTCAATCCTTCAAGCAGTGCCTCAAAACCTATTATTCTTCATGACAGAAATTATCAAGATCAGTATAGTGATCCTGGATCGTTTGTTACCAAACGTAATGAGTATGGGCAATCGACGCTAGAAATGATTGATAATGATGTTTTTCTAATCGGAGACGGTTATAGCAAAAAAGGAAAGTTTCCTTTTGTTGACAAGTTAAACTTAAAAACTCAAAAAACATCGAGGTTATATCAATCTAAATTAACCAATAAAGTTGAAAGTATCTTAACTTCGTTGGATATGAAAAATGGAGAAATTTTAGTTGCACTAGAATCTAAAAATGAATTTCCAAATTACTTCATAAGGAATATTAAAAAGAAAACCAACCCTATTACTCCGTTAACCACCTTTGAAAACCCATTTAAAAGCCTTCAAAATATTTATAAAAAAGTTATCAAATACAAGCGAGAAGATGGCTTAGAATTATCTGCTACATTATACCTGCCTAAAAATTATGAAGAAGGAAAAAAATATCCTATGGTTATGTGGGCGTATCCAAGAGAATTTAAAGATAAAAGTAGTGCAGGGCAAAGCACATCTAGTTCAAATGAGTTTACATACCCCTGGTATGGTTCTCCTATTTACTGGGTAACGAGAGGTTATGTGGTATTAGATGATGCTTCTTTCCCAATAGTTGGTGAAGGAAAAGAAGAACCTAACGACTCTTTTGTAAAGCAGTTGGTTGCAAATGCTAAGGCAGCGATTGATGCCGTTGATGAATTGGGATATATCGATCGTAATAAGGTTGCTGTTGGCGGACATTCTTATGGCGCATTTATGACTGCAAACCTATTGTCACATTCTAACTTGTTTGCCGCTGGAATTGCAAGAAGTGGCGCTTACAACAGAACCTTAACCCCTTTTGGCTTTCAAAGTGAAGAACGTAGTTACTGGGAAGCTCCAGAAGTATACTATAGTATGTCTCCTTTTATGCATGCAGATAAAATGAAAACCCCTCTTCTGTTAATTCACGGGGAAGCCGATAATAACTCTGGAACCTACCCCTTGCAGAGTGAACGTTATTTCAACGCACTAAAAGGACTCGGAGCTCCTGTACGACTTGTTATGCTACCGAAAGAAAGTCATGGATATAGAGCAAAAGAATCTATTATGCACATGCTTTGGGAACAAGATGAATGGTTAGAAAAGTATGTGAAAAACAAAAAAACAGACTAACTCATAAAAAAGCAAAACGCCTTTACCTCCTAGTGAAGGCGTTTTTTTTATGCCATCTTGTCATTAATACTTCTTTGGTATTTTTTTTGACAATTCAATCCACAGAAAAAACTATCAAATAAAAATATATCATTATGAGTACAGGAAACATTAATGTATCGGTTGAAAATATATTTCCACTGATTAAGAAATTCTTATATTCTGACCACGAAATCTTTTTACGAGAGCTGATTTCTAACGGAACAGATGCCACTACAAAATTAAAACATCTTATCTCTATTGGAGAAGCTAAAACCGAATTAGGCGACGCAAAAATTGAAATTAGCATTGATAAAGATGCCAAAACCTTAACTATAAAAGACCAAGGTATTGGTATGACTATGGAGGAGGTTGAAAAGTACATCAATCAAATTGCTTTTTCAGGTGCAGAAGAGTTCTTAGAAAAGTATAAAGACGATAAAAACGAAACAGGTGTTATTGGACACTTCGGGTTAGGTTTTTACTCTGCCTTTATGGTAGCCGACAAAGTAGAAATCTTTACCAAATCGTATAAAGATGAACCAGCAGCGCATTGGTCGTGTGATGGTTCTCCTGAATATACCCTAGTAGAGCATGACAAAGCTGACAGAGGTACCGAAATTGTACTGCACATAGCAGAAGATTCTACCGAGTTTTTAGAAGAAAGTAAAATCCGCGGATTACTAACGAAGTACAACCGTTTTAACCAAGTGCCTATTAAATTTGGAACGAAGAAAATAAACGACCCTGATTTTACTCCAAAAACTACCAAAGACGAAGACGGTAAAGAAGTTACCGAGCCTCACAAACAAATTGAGGTAGATGATATCATCAACAATACAGAGCCTGCATGGACTAAAAAGCCAGCAGATTTAGAAGATGAAGATTATAAAAACTTCTACCGTGAGTTATATCCAATGCAATTTGAAGAGTCTCTATTTCATATTCATTTGAATGTAGACTATCCCTTCAACTTAACAGGAATTTTATACTTCCCTAAGTTAACGCAGAATTTAGACATGCAGAAGGATAAGATTCAATTATACCAAAACCAAGTATTTGTAACAGATAACGTTGAAGGAATTGTTCCTGATTTTTTACAAATGTTAAAAGGAGTAATCGATTCTCCAGATATTCCGTTAAACGTTTCTCGTTCGTACCTACAAGCAGACGGTGCCGTTAAGAAAATTTCAGGCTATATCACGAAAAAGGTTGCCGATAAACTTTCTTCATTATTCAAAAACAATCGTGAAGATTTTGAGCAAAAATGGAACGATATTAAGATGATTATTGAATACGGAATGTTGTCGGAAGAAAAATTCTTTGAGAAAGCAAAGAAATTTGCCTTATATCCAACTGTAGATGATACCTTCTTTACGTTTGACGAATTAGTTGAAAAAACCAAAGATGTTCAAACGGATAAGGACGGAAACCACATCGTTTTATACGCTGCCAATAAAGACGCTCAGCATAGTTATATTGAAGAAGCTAAAGCCAAAGGATACGAAGTATTGTTACTAGACTCTCCTATCGTTTCACATCTAATGCAGAAATTAGAAATGGAGTCTGGCGATGCTAAAGTACAGTTCAAACGTGTAGATGCTGACCATATTGACAACTTGATTAAGAAAGACGACACGGTAATTTCTAAACTTTCTGATGAAGAAAAAGAGAAATTGAAGCCAATTATTGAAGGAGCCGTTAACAATTCTAGTTACACCGTTCAGTTAGAAGCGATGGACTCTAGTGCTACTCCTTTCTTAATTACTGTTCCAGAATTTATGCGTCGTATGAAAGAAATGAGCGCTACTGGAGGCGGTGGTATGATGGGCATGGGCAACATGCCAGAAATGTATAATTTGGTAGTGAATACCAATCATACGTTAGTTTCTGAGATTTTAAACACTAAAACAGAGAAAAAACAACAACGTTTGGTAAAACAAGCTTTTGATTTGGCTAAACTATCTCAAAACCTATTACACGGTGAAGAGTTAACCAACTTTATTAAACGTTCGTACGAGTTAATTAAATAGTGGTAAATTACCATAAGCATAGCAAAAACCTCTTTGTAAAAACAAAGAGGTTTTGTTTTTTAGTCAATGCAACAACTAATAATTAAACGCTAGAAAGTAGTATCAAAAAACTGTGTAAATTCCTTTAATTCAAAGAGAATGATACAGCTTTTAAAAGCTTTAGCTATTTCTGAATGTCATTCTATTCTTTATCAAACAACGCTTTATATATAAAACCTCCTACAACTGCTCCTGCAATTGGTGCCACCCAAAACAACCACACTTGCGATATATATCCACCACCAGCAAATAAAGCTTGACTCATAGAACGTGCAGGGTTTACAGAAGTATTGGTAATCGGAATACTAATTAAATGAATTAATGTTAACCCCAACCCAATTGCAATAGGTGCAAAACCTTTAGGTGCATTTTTATGTATACTCCCTAAAATAATTAACAAGAAAAACATTGTTAATAAAAATTCTGTCACAAAAGCCGCTGTTATAGTATAACCTCCTGGCGATAATGCTCCATAACCATTGGCTGCAAACCCACCAAGTGATTCGAATCCACTCCTATTGCTTACTATTAAATATAAAAAAGAAGCCGCTAACAAAGCACCTATTAATTGAGAAATAATGTAAGGTACCACTTCTTTAGCAGTGTGCTTTCCTCCTATCCATAGACCAATAGTAACTGCAGGATTAAAATGTCCTCCAGAAATATGTCCGACAGCATACGCCATGGTTAAAACTGTTAATCCAAATGCTAATGCAACGCCTGCAAAACCAATTCCTAGTTCAGGGAAACCTGCAGCAAAAATAGCGCTACCACAACCTCCAAAAACTAACCAAAATGTTCCTAATAATTCAGCAAAATATTTTTTCATATCTATGTTTTTTAAATTAATTGATTATACAATTAAGACACTTAAACTTATAAAAGTCACAATCATACAATTCTCTGTTTATTTTATATAGAAAAAACAGGAAGTTTGTATCTTTGCAGCACAAAACACTATATCATGAAATTAATTTTTCTTACCATAGGATTATTAGCACTAGCATTTGCCGGAATTGCTATTAAAATTTGGGCAAAAAAAGATGGTAAATTTGCAGGTACTTGTGCTAGTCAAAACCCAATGCTGAACGAAAGCGGTGAGGCTTGTGGATTTTGTGGCAAAACTCCAGACCAGTTCGACACGTGTAACGAACCTCAACACCAATAAGGAATATTTATACTTGTAAACTTTTTGTACTTGGGATTCTGACAGAGAAGTAACATGTTATGAAAGTTTTAGAATTCCTGCTTTGTACACACAATATGTTAAACATCTTTTTATTGGGGCACACAATAGTGTGTATGTTTTGGTAAAATACTTTTAGTTGTTATTATAATCAATATTCGTATGTTGTTGTATTAATTTAGATATACTCAAAATTATTATAAATTAGTATCTTTAACTAAACTTTTGAAACCTTAATATTGGAAATAGATCAAGAAAAAGTACTTTATCATATTCAACAAGCAAAAAAAGGAAATCAAATATCTTTTAATTATTTGTTAGATACCTTTTGGTCAAGTGTATATGGTTTTCAGTTAAAGAAAACTCAAAATGATAACGATGCTGAAGATATTACCATTCAAACTTTTTCTAAAGCTTTTGATAAAATTCAAACATTCGATGAAAACTATCAGTTTAAAACTTGGTTAATTGCTATTTCAAAAAATGTGTATATAGATTTACTTCGTAAAAAAAAATCTGCTATTTACACTCAAACAACAGAGGCGCAAGAAGAGGTTTATGCAGTTGCTGACGATGCTCCTTCGCCAGAGGACAAAATAATTACCGAACAAAATTTAGCAAAACTCTTAAAAGATATTAAAAAACTAAAACCAAAATACCAAGAAGTAATCAATCTTCGTTATTTTCAAGAGTTAAGTTACAAGGAAATTTCTGAGCAGATAGGCGAACCAATAAACAATGTTAAAGTAAAATTACTACGAGCAAAAAAATTATTAGCTGAAATAATAAAGAAATCATAAATTGCGAAATCTATAAAATTCAGATTTTTATAGCATTGAAATTATATTTTAAACAGCTAATCTTAGCCAATTAAACTCCATTCCCCTCAATGAAAAAATCTTTTTTAAGCCTATTAGGTCCTGGAATATTGTTTGCCGGAGCAGCCATAGGTGTTTCTCATTTAGTACAATCTACCAGAGCTGGTGCCGATTTCGGTTTTGGTCTGCTCTGGGCATTGTTATTAGTACACATTATTAAATATCCTTTTTTTCAATACGGACCTCGATACGCAAGCGCAACAGGAGAAACACTGCTAGATGGTTACAGAAAACTAGGTAAAGGAGTTTTAATAAGCTACTTTATTTTAAATTTTGCCACCATGTTTACCATACAGGCAGCAGTTACTATTGTTACTGCTAGCTTAGCTTCTAATCTTTTTGGACTCTCTTTCGATTTGGTTACGTGGTCGATTATCATTATGCTTGTTAGTACTGTATTCTTAGGGGTTGGCAAATACAAGTTTTTAGACAATATAATGAAGTATATTATAGTTATTTTAACTATTAGTACTATAGTCGCTGTGAGTATCGCCTTGTTTAAAACAGACAAAGGCTTTAGTTTTCAACAAATAATACCTAGCGGAACTGTGCAAGTAACTTTTTTAATTGCTTTTCTTGGATGGATGCCTGCTCCGCTCGATATTTCAATCTGGCATTCGTTATGGTCGGTAGAAAAAGATAAAACCACTTTTGAAAGAATAAAACCTAAACAAGCTATTTTCGATTTTAATATTGGTTATATCGGAGCGCTATCGCTCGGTGTTTGTTTTGTGATGCTTGGAGCTTTGGTAATGTATCAATCTGGTGAATCGTTCTCTAACAGAGGGACTGTTTTTGCTTCGCAGCTTATCAATTTATACACCAAAAACCTTGGCGATTTCTCGGCAATATTTATAGGAGCTGCTGCTTTTACAGCCATGTTTAGTACTACTATTACAACTTTAGATGCTTCACCAAGAGCAATGGCAAAATCGTACACGTTACTTTTACCTAAAAAAAGAAAATTAGGGTATTGGTTTTGGCTAATTTTGCTATTTATAGGTACCACCATCATTCTATATTTCTTTATGAGTGACATGGTTTTTCTCGTTCGTGTAGCTACTGTATTATCTTTCTTAACAGCACCTTTTTATGCCATTTTAAATTATGTTTTAATTACAGGAAAACATACACCTAAAAGATACAGGCCTCATATGGGTTTACGTATTTTAAGTATTGTAGGTATTGTTTTTTTGTTCGGGTTTAGTATTTGGTTTTTACTTAGTTTATAAATCTTTTCTTCGTAAATTTGCAGTTCAATTTTATGGAATGGCAAACGAAACTTTAGCAACACCAGAAAGAGCAAAAAAACCAAAATGGTTACGTGTAAAATTACCCGTTGGTAAAAAATACACAGAATTAAGAGGTCTTGTTGACAAATATAAGTTGAATACTATTTGTACTAGCGGAAGCTGCCCAAACATGGGTGAATGCTGGGGAGAAGGTACTGCTACCTTTATGATTTTGGGAAATATCTGTACACGTTCTTGCGGATTTTGCGGTGTTAAAACCGGTAGACCCGACACGGTTGAATGGGATGAACCCGAAAAAGTAGCTCGCTCTATCAAATTAATGAATATTAAACATGCTGTAATTACTTCGGTAGATCGCGATGACTTAAAAGATGGAGGTTCTATTATTTGGTCTGAAACAGTTCAAGCAATTCGTAGAGCCAACCCAAACACAACTCTAGAAACGTTAATTCCTGATTTTCAAGGAAATGAAAAATTATTAGACCGTATTATTGACGTAGCTCCAGAAGTAGTTTCTCACAATATGGAAACGGTACGCCGTTTAACTCGTGAAGTTCGTATTCAAGCAAAATACGATCGCAGTTTAGGTGTTTTAAAATACTTAAAAGACAACGGCATGCGTACCAAATCGGGTATTATGCTTGGTTTAGGAGAAACGGAAGACGAAGTCATACAAACAATGAAAGATTTACGTGGTGTAGGATTAGATATTATAACTATAGGTCAATATTTACAACCTAGTAAAAAACACCTACCTGTTAAAGAATTCATAACACCAGAACAATTTAAAAAATACGAAACTCTGGGCTTAGAAATGGGCTTTATGTACGTAGAAAGCGGGGCTTTGGTACGCTCTTCTTATAAAGCACATAAGCATGCCAGCTAATTTTAACATTAGATAATTCTTAACTTTTTAACTATTTAACGTTAAAAAAATGTCAAATAGTTAAAAATGCAGAAAAGTATTTCTTACTATTCATAATTTTGGCACAGATATTGAAAAGAATATTTTGTAAGCAAATAACATTGTTTTCATTGTGTAAATTATTTGAATTAGTTGATTAACAAAACCCACTCGTTTGAGTGGGTTTTGATTTTTATACTTTCATTGTATGGCTGCTAAATAGCTCTAATTATATCGTACTTGGTTATAATATGATGCTTTCCGTTATCTAAATCTACTAAAACTGCTTGATTCTCTTTGGTTATTAACTTCGATACCTCGTCTATAGAAGCTGTTTTTTTAACTGTAGGGTATGCTTTACCCATTACCTCCTTAATAGGCTTTTCTGCTATATTTTTGTCCTCTAAGTAACTGTGCAATAACGCCGATTCATCTACAGAACCCACAAATCCGTTAGCATCTCTTACAGGAATTTGTGATATTTTAAATGCACGCATTCTTTCGATGGCATGCGATACTAGTTCTTCTGTTTGAACCGTTATCAGAGGTTTGTCTATATGATCTTTAATCAAATCTTCTGCAGTAGTAATCTCTTCTTCCAAAAAACCTCTATCGCGCATCCAATCGTCATTAAACATTTTTCCTACGTAACGGCTTCCGTGGTCGTGAAATAGTACCACGATTACATCATCAGGGGTAAACTCGTCTTTTAATTGTAACAATCCTTTAATGGCAGAGCCTGCTGAATTCCCCACAAAAATACCTTCTTCTTTCGCTATTTTTCGTGTATAAATCGCAGCATCTTTATCGGTTACTTTGGTAAATCCGTCAATCAAAGAAAAATCGACATTTTTAGGGAGAATATCTTCTCCAATACCTTCAGTAATGTAGGGATAGATTTCATTTTCATCAAAAATACCTGTTTCGTGGTATTTTTTAAATACCGAACCGTAGGTATCAACTCCCCAAATTTTAATGTTTGGATTTTTCTCTTTTAAAAACTTCGCTGTTCCCGAAACTGTTCCTCCTGTTCCTACTCCTACTACAAAATGCGTAATTTTACCATCGGTCTGTTCCCAAATCTCTGGTCCTGTTTGTTCATAATGTGCTTGTGCATTCGAAGGATTGTCGTATTGATTTACATACCAAGAGTTAGGGGTTTCTTCTCCTAAACGCTTCGATACAGAATAATACGAACGAGGGTCGTCTGGTTCTACATTCGTAGGGCATACTACTACCTCTGCTCCTACTGCCCGTAGAATATCCATTTTTTCTTTCGATTGCTTATCTGAAATCACAAAAATACATTTGTATCCTTTTACGATTGCTGCCAATGCTAAGCCCATTCCTGTATTTCCAGAAGTACCTTCAATAATGGTACCGCCTGGTTGTAAACGACCATCTGCTTCGGCATCTTCAATCATTTTCAATGCCATACGGTCTTTAACAGAGTTACCAGGGTTAAAGGTTTCTACTTTGGCTAAGACCAAAGCATCTATATCTTTTGTTACTGAATTTAATTTTACTAAGGGGGTATTACCAATAGTTTCTAATATATTTTTTGCGTACTTCATATCTTATAAATGTTATGCAAAACTAAGCAAATCGAATGGATTTTGAAGGGCGGATTTTTGTGATGATATAGGAAGGAACTACGAGCATTAAAAAGCACAATACTAAGGTACCAAGGTTTAATAAAAAGATTGCCAATACATTTATATCTACAGGTACTTTCGATACATAATAGGTTTCAGGGTCGAGACCTATTAACTTGGTATATTTTTGAAAGAGTAGTATACTGAGCCCGATAAGATTTCCCCAAAACAATCCTTTTAAAATTAAATAAGAGGCATTGTATAAAAATATTTTTCGAATACTCCAGTTTACACTTCCCAATGCTTTGAGTATTCCAATCATTGGTACACGCTCTAGTATGAGTACTAACAATGCTGTTACCATATTTATTCCTGCCACCAACACCATAATTCCTATGATAAACCATACATTGTTATCTAACAATTTTAACCACTCAAAAATAGTGGGATAGTTATTTACAATTGTAATGCTGTTTAGTGTTGCTCCTATGTTTGTATATACTTCATTTCCTTTTTCTTGAAGTTGGTCATACTCATCAATCAACACTTCAAACCCTCCTACCTCATTGTCTTTCCAACGGTTTATTTTTTGCACTTCTCTTAAATCACCTAACACCATGATCTTATCAAACTGCTCAAAACCAGTATTATATATTCCTACAATAATGGGTTTTCGAGATTTAAACTTTAAGGTACTATTTTCTGATCCAAACCAGGTTTGAATGGTATCGTTGAGTTTAAAATGCAATCGGTTTGCTATGGATTCAGAAATTAGAATTTCTCGATTTCTATCTTGCGTAAAGTTGGGTAAACGCCCTTCGACTAAGCATTCGTTAAAAAAAGTAAAATCGTAATCGGCAGTAACTCCTTTGAAAATGATTCCTTCAAAATCGGTTGGCGTTCTAATTATTCCCCCCACATTTGCAAAAGGTTGTACTTTCTTTATTCCTTGAATGTTCTTGAACTCTGGGTAAAACTCTTGATTTATATCTATTGGAACCGTGGAAACATCGGAATTATTATTATCGTAATTAACAATTTGAATATGCCCTTTAAACCCCGTCATTTTATCACGTACTTTATTTTGAAAGCCCGAGGTAATTGACACTGCAATTAACATAATTGCGACACCAAGCGCAATAGCAATCGTTGCAATAGTAATGATTGGTGAAGAAATACTACTTTTATATTGCTTGCCAGCAATGATTCGTTTTGCTATAAATAATTCGAAGTTCAATGGTTGTATTTTTACAAAACCAAAAGTAACCAATTCTTATGTAAAGAAAGAGAAGAATACACAGGTTTTAAACCATTAACTTTTTTTGTTCTTAAAAAATAGAAATCTGTACCTTTATCTTTTAATTTTTTATAGATGAAGCTTTCCTTTACTTATGTTTTTTTACTTTTTTTAGTACTCAGTTTTCAACTTTCTTCGTGTGCACGCCAGCAAAAAAAATCGACCACGAAAGAAACTATACAGCCAAAGGAACCAAAAACCATTAAAACAGGGGCTGATAGAATCGACCAATATCTTCCTTTCTTAAAAAACAAGAACATTGCTATTGTTGCGAATCAAACTTCTATTTTACACGTATTACAGCGAGCGGAGGTCGCACCTAATGTAATGGGGTCGGCAACGACAACTCATCACTTAGTAGATTATTTACACCATTACGATGGCATTAACGTGCAACAAGTATTTGCACCTGAGCATGGTTTTAGAGGAAAAGCAGATGCTGGTGAAGCCATAGCTGATGGAAAAGATGTAAAAACAAACATTCCAATTATCTCTTTGTACGGAAAAAACAAAAAACCTTCACCAGAACAATTGAAAGGCACAGATGTAGTTGTTTTTGATATTCAGGATGTGGGAGCTCGGTTTTATACGTATATCTCTACCCTACATTATGTAATGGAAGCTTGTGCCGAGGCAACTATTCCTGTAATTGTTCTAGACAGACCGAATCCTAATGGGCACTATATTGACGGACCAATTTTAGAGCCTGAACACAAAAGTTTTGTAGGCATGCATCCTGTACCTGTGGTATATGGAATGACTATAGGTGAATACGCACAAATGATTAACGGAGAAAAATGGTTGGCTAATGGTGTTCAGTGTGATTTAACCGTAATTCCATTAGAAAATTATACGCACCAATCAATTTATAGTTTACCCATAAAACCATCGCCTAATTTACCGAACGATATTTCGATTAATTTATATCCTAGTTTGTGCTTTTTTGAAGGAACCAACGTGTCTGCTGGGAGGGGCACTGACAAGCAATTTCAAATTTATGGTTCGCCATTTTTAGAAAAAACTAATTTTAGTTTTACTCCACAGCCCAATGAGGGAGCAAAATATCCTAAATATAAGGGAGAACTGTGCTATGGAGAAGATATAAGCACACACCAACGCTTAGCTAACCTAAATCTTAGCTGGTTGTTAAAAGCTTACAAACAGTCTCCTAAAAAAGACTTTTTCAATGCTTTTTTTACCAAATTAGCAGGCACCAAAAAACTGCAACAACAAATAGAACAAGGATTATCAGAAAAAGAAATCAAAACGAGTTGGCAGCAGGATTTAGAGAGTTTTAAGAAAGTGCGCGAAAAGTATGTGTTGTACAAATAACAGGGAGATTTAAAAAAGTACTTTAATGTACTGAATTCCCTGATTTTTTTTATTAGCCAACGTCGAATTTTCTTATTCTGAAATCACGTTAAAACTATAACGAAACCTTTCTTTTAAGAGGTAGTACTTACAGTAACAGGTATGCTATCTTGAGAGCCATAAAGCTTAATTTCTGTAATATCTGCTGGCATATTTAAACCGTTTTTAATAATTACATTTTTAACATTCTTTATAACATCACTTTTAACTTCTAGTGCACCTCGTTTATATTCTTTTGTTTTTGTCCAAAAAATAACTTTTAAGTTTACAGTACTAACTCCCAAACTATCTACAGTAACAAAACATTGATGTTCTTCAGTGTTCATAACCCCTGTTGTGCTAACTACTGCATCTATAATTACCTTTTTGGCAATATCTATATCATCTTCATAATCGATACCTACAACAAAATCTAGTCGATAATAACCATCTTCTGTATAATTGTATACTGCTTTTTTTATAATGTCACTATTGGGTATATAAACATCTCTACCATCAAACGTTTTTAACTTAGTAAATCTAAATTCCATCATCTTTACTCTACCAAAAATATCTCCTATCATTACTGTATCGTTCACATCAAAAGGTCGGTTAAATGAGAGAATAACTCCCGAAATAAAATTCTCGCCAATATCTCTAAAGGCAAAACCAAAAATAATTGCCGACGCTCCCGCTGCTGTTAATAACCCTGCTGCTATTCCTCCTAACCCTGCTACTTTTAAGGCTATCATTATTACAAAAATAGTTAAGCTAATTTTAATTGTTTTTGCCAAAAAATTAGTCATTAATGGATCACTTGTTTTTTTGAAAATTACTTTTCTAAAAAAAGTTGCTATGGTTTTAGAAATGTACAGTCCTAAAACTATAATAAGTATCGCCACTATTATTTCAGGAATTTGTTCTACAAACTCATTCCATTGTATTTCTGCAGATTCTTTTAACTTAACTATTGTGTCACGAAAGCTCATTTTATTGTATATGTTTATTAATTAAAAAATATAATAAAGTTATGATTTACTACTTTTTATAAGTTCACATAACATTTTTTATAAAGTTTTTCATACGCAGGTAAAATAGTATCTATTGAAAAAAGTTGTATATGCTCCTTTGCATTTTTCTTAAACTCGTCTAAGGTATTTTTATCTTTTAAAATTTTAATTGCGTTTTCCGCCATTTGATCAACATCTCCTAAATCGCTCAAAAAACCTGTTTTCCCTTCTATATTTACTTCAGGCAGGCCTCCTGTATTGGTAGAAATAACTGGTGTACTTGCCGCCATAGCTTCTAAAGCTGCTAATCCAAAACTTTCTGTCTCAGAGGGTAGTAAAAAAACATCTGTATAGCATAAAATTTTTGCTACTTCTGTACTATTCCCCATGAATAACACCTTATCTTCTATTTGTAGTTCATTGACTAAATTTTCTGCTTTCAATCGCTCAGGACCATCGCCAACCATTAATAATTTTGAGGGAATTTTTTTCTGAACCTTATTAAAAATTCGAATTACATCATCGGTGCGTTTTACGGGTCTAAAGTTACTTATATGGGTTAAAATCCGCTCCTCTGGCTGCGCTAGAGCAATTCTTTTACAGTCATCTTCATGTGCTTTGTCGTACTTTTCTCCATCAATAAAATTATATACTACTTTAATATCTTTTTCGATATTAAACAGTCGTAATGTATCTTCTCTTAAACTGTTAGATACGGCAGTAACTTCATCTGATTTGTTAATACTGAATTCTACTGCTGTTTTATATGTTGGATGGCTCCCTACCAAGGTAATATCTGTACCATGTAATGTTGTTACTACCTTTATATCAATCCCTTTTTCTTCTAACATTTTTTTTGCCATATAAGCGGCATAGGCATGCGGAATAGCATAGTGTACATGCAGTACCTCTAATTCATATCTTTGCACTATCTCTACCATTTTACTAGACAAAGCCAATTCGTAAGGTTGGTATTGAAATAAGGGATATTCTTCTAAAACTACTTCATGAAAATGCAGGCGGTGCGAAAAAAAATCCAATCGTACAGGCTGGTTGTAAGTTATAAAATGTACCTCGTGTCCTTTATCTGCCAATGCCATTCCTAATTCAGTTGCCACTACGCCACTTCCTCCAAAGGTAGGATAACATACAATTCCTATTCTCATCTGTATCGTTTGATTATTTTTTAAATATTGTTGCAGACGTAAATTTACGAGATTACTTACTCTTTTTTGTAAAGATTATCATAAAAAAACACCATTCCTACTAAAGGAATGGCGCTGGTACTATTATCAGTTGTTTTTGAGTTTCTTAGTAATCTCCTAAGGTTTCAGGATTCTGCGCTAGGGCTTCTTCTAACTGTTCATCGTTGGGTGCTTTTCCGTGCCATGCGTGTGTATGCATCATAAAATCAACTCCATTACCCATTTCAGTACGTAACAATACACAAACTGGTTTTCCGTTTCCTGTGCGTGATTTTGCTTCAGCGATACCTGTTAAAATGGCTTCTATATTGTTTCCTTCTTCGATTTGCACAACATCCCATCCAAAAGCTTCAAACTTCGCTTTTAAACTTCCCATTGGCAATACTTCGTCGGTAGCACCGTCAATTTGTTTTTCGTTTACATCTACCGTAGCAATCAAGTTGTCAACTTTTTTAGCTGCAGCATACATCACAGCTTCCCAGATTTGACCTTCTTGCAACTCTCCATCACCATGTAACGAATACACCATTTTTGCATCGTTATTCAGCTTTTTTGTTTGTGCAGCTCCGATAGCAACACTCATTCCTTGTCCTAAAGAACCTGATGCAATGCGAACTCCTGGTAGGTGTTCATGTGTCGTTGGGTGTCCTTGCAAGCGAGAATTTAATTTTCTAAAAGTAGCTAACTCAGCTACAGGGAAAAAACCGCTACGTGCTAAAACACTGTAATAAACTGGTGAGATATGTCCGTTCGATAAAAAGAATAAATCTTCGTTTTTACCATCCATAGAGAAATTGGTCGAATAGTCCATAATTTCTTGGTACAAACAGGTTAAAAATTCGGCACATCCTAAAGAACCTCCTGGATGTCCTGAATCTACCGCATGCACCATACGCACGATATCTCTACGAACTTGTTGTGTAAAGTCTTCTAATTGTTGTGTTGTTGGCATTATTGTTTTGTTTTATACCCACAAATGTAATTGATTATAAAAAAATGAGCAATTACTTTTGATAAAAAAGAAAAAAGGGTTCTTTATCTGATGTGTTTTCTTTTTCGCTAAATTTTCCCTTCGATTAAAGTTATAGTTTCGAACCCTTTGTTTACGTGATTCAAAGAACCAATATCTTTTCTTTATTTACAACTAGTTGTAGTCCGTTTTTATAAAAACGGACTACTTAAAACAATTAGACAACTCATTTTTAACGGTTTAAAAAAAACAGTAAATCGCATTTTTTTGGTACTTTTGATGCCTAGCTAATTAATTTTTATGAAAAGAATAGTCCTTATCTTCCTTTTTATCGGATGCTGTGTAACCACTTTTTCTCAAAATCATACAACGCAAGACTCCTTAATTCAAAAAAGTTTTCAAGAATTATTTGAATTATTTTATGCCAGTAAGCCCGACACGCTAAAAGCAGTTATGTATGCTAAGAAGTATTTTTCTAAAGCGTTAAAAGAAAAAGATACTCTAGAAATGTTAGATGGAAAATATTTATTAGCAGACATTTTAAAAGATAAACATATTTATCTAAATTTTTGTGATTCGTTGATTGAAGTAACTAAAAAAAGACCTACTAAAAATTTTCCAACAGCCATATATCTTAATAAAGCTGTGTTTTACTTTCATAGAGGTGAAAATAGTAAAGTATTAAAAGAATTAACTTTAGGTAAACAGAATTTGAAAGATAATGATAGTCTGAAACATCTGTTGTTTTATCATTTAGCCTTAGCTTATAATAATATAGGGGAATTTAAAAAAGCATTAGCTCTCAATAAAAAAGTGTATTCTTTCGCAAAACAAAAAAGCTATTTTAATTTTAAACATGACGATTTTTCAACTCTTCCAATAAACATAGCTTCTGTTTATATAAGCCTAAACGAAATTGATTCTGCTCTTTTTTATAGTCATAAAGCAGTAGAGTTGTACAAAAAAATGGGAGATAGCCTCAGGTTAGGATATTCTTTTTTTACACTAGGAGGTATAGAAAAAAAGATAAAAAACTATTTAAAATCAATTCAATCCTACAAAAAATCTATCCCCTATATTATCGATGATGAAAACTATCGCCTCTTAACAAGTATTTATACCACTATAGCAGTACAATACGATTCTTTAAGGGATACAAAAAACACACTACTATATCATTTAAAAGCAGACTCATTATATAATTCAAGAAAAAAGTATCATCGAAACCTAGTAGAAACCTATAAATACTTATACAAAAACAGTAAGGAGAATAATAACCTTGAAAAACAATTATTGTATTTGAATAAGTTGTTAGAAGTAAAAGAATTTAGACTCCAAGAAAAAACTAAGATTAAAGAGACTCTTACGGAAGAATACGACATCCCTAACTTACTCTCAGAAAAAAAACGAATTATAGCACAACTCGAAAACGAAGTACATAATTCTAAAAGAAACAGAATTATTTATATCTCCTTATTGCTACTTTCTCTAGTATTGATTGGTTACCAAATTCAACGGAAAAGAACCTTTAAAAAACGTTTTATGGCATTGGTAAATCAAAAGGAAACTACCAATAAAGAAGAGACACCCCCTCTGCAACAAACGACTAACAAACACGAACTTGCCGATGAACTCGTTCAAACACTGTTAAAAGGGCTCCAAGACTTTGAAAAAAACACAGATTTTTTAGACTCAAAAATCAACTTACAATTGTTAGCAGACCGATTAGATACCAATACGAGTTACCTCTCTAAAGTGGTAAATCAGTACAAAAAAGCTTCGTTCTCTAATTATATCAATCAACTTCGAGTTGACTATGCTGTAGAGAAATTGAAAAAGGATGTTTTATGGAGAAAATACACCATCAAAGCCATTGCAGAAGAAGTAGGATTTAAAAATGCGGAAGCTTTTTCGAAAGCTTTTTATAAGTTTTCAGGGATTAAACCTTCTTATTTTATCAAAGAATTAGAAAAACAGTAATAAATAAGCCTCCTAATCAATGTAATGACATCAAAATAGTTGTTAATTTTTAGAAAGTGTCTAAATGGCTACTTTTTTTAATATGCTGAAGAACTCAAAAAAATCAAAATTTCCTTTTTACTAAATGCTTAGGTTCTTTATTGGCATCTACCACAATTTCAAATTTAATAACACCTAAGATAAGTTCTTCAATAGTAATGACTTTTACTTTCCATTTGCCTTCTATGATATTACTTTTATAGCTGTAGCCCCTGAAACCGTCATCCCTCCCGCCAGTGATTTCATAGTTAATATCTTCAATATGTTGCCACTCATCAGTTTTTGGATTGAACCACTCCCATCTATGAATAATAGATTTTTCTAAAGCGGTAGGGGCAAACACGGAAGAGAAAATGTAAACACGTTCTCCTGGTTTAAAAACAAATTTAGAACGGTAATCTTTCCAAAACATATAATTATCGTTGGCCTCATACGTTACTTCATAATTGCCATCTACCACAGATACATCATGAGCTACAATACCTTCTTGTAGAGCCATAGGTACAGGCGGAATAAGCTTAAGCACATAAAAAAGATTAATTATAAGATAAATAGAAAAAATAAGTCCTAATAATTTTCCTAGATGTATTTCTGTGCGAGTGCTCGGACTTAACTTGTATATGATAATAATGAGTAACAGTGTGATACTTAAACTAACTAAACCAGAAAGGATAAATATGTTATTGTTCATATCTCGAAGGAATACTGGAATCATGAACGAAAAGAATGTTAGACTTATAAAAAAGTAGACACTGAATTGCAAATATTTGTTAGAAATACGTTCTTTTAGAAATTCATTGGCAAAAAGCAAAAAGATTAAAATAACAAAAAAGGAAGCAGTTCTAGATAGGGATACACTTCTAGAAAAATAAACAACATAAGCACTTGTTAGAGCACCAAAGAAAAATTGTATAGCAAACGGAAAATAGTCTTCAAACCGCTCTAAGAAAGTGCCTTTCCACTTACCGTCTTTAGACATATTAAATAAATAGAGCGTAATGGTTAAACTAATCATGTGTATGCATAAAACAGACAAATCATAAAGTCTATCGATTCGTGCAAGTGTAAGGGTATCAAAAGTAAAACCTCCTATAAAAAACAAGATCAAGGCTGCTTTTTGATGCCTTTCGATAAAATACCTTAATGGACTGTTCCTGTATTTTATTCTATATTTTGCGATTAATCTTTTCATAACTTATAATGCTAAGCCTAAGGCATAAAAGTTTGTGTATCGTTTGCTTTTTTTAACCTCATGAGTTATAATAATAAAGGACTAAAGATAGTAAAAGTAGTAGGTTTCGAATCACAAAAACTGAAAACAATAAAGTCTAGTACTTTTTATATAAAGATATGATTTATATTGTTTAAGACAGAAAGAAAGACAACAAATCATAATGAGTTAACTATACTTCTTTTGATCCTAAAAAAACTCGAACTTTGTTGAAGTTCGAGTTTTTAAATAAGTATATGAAAGTGTATTAATAATCTAACTTTTTTAAGTAGTCTAACTTCTCCTGCCAAAGGTCTAATTGATCTTTAAACTCTTGAATTCCTTTACGAACATTTTGTACAAAAGGGTTATCTTCTGTAGCATTTGAAATAAAACTCAAGTTGTTTTCTAGCTGTTGCATTTCACGTACAGTTTCATCTATTTTTTTTCTAATAAAAAACTGCTCACTATCTAACTTTCTATAATCTTCTTGTGTTAAATATGTATCTATAATACCTTTAAACTTTATCATTTCAATATCAATTTTACTCATATCTAATGTATCTAAATGAGTTTCAATTGCTTTGTTGAATTTTTCGTCTAAGTAACGTGCGTTCCTTGGTAACGATCCTAAATCTCTCCAGTCATTTACTATTTTTTGTACATCTTCTTCGTTTGAGATATCGGCTGTTTTTACTTGCTCTATAAAGTCTTTTTTAGCTTCTACAACTGCTAGTTGTTCTTTGTTTTCTTCATTTTTACGGTCATGCAACCTGTCAAAATAATGATTACAAGCATTTTTGAATCGTTTCCAAATATCATCAGAAAACTTCCTAGGTACATGTCCTATTTTTTTCCATTCTGCTTGAATACGCTTCATGGTATTGGTCGTTTCGCTCCAGTCTTCGCTATTTTTTATACTTTCAGCTAACTCTACCAATTCCATTTTCTTTTTTAAGTTCTCATTTTGAGCACTTTTTTCTTGTTTATAGAACGCATTTTTTGCTGCGTTAAACTTTTTTGTAGCTGTTTTAAATTCTTGCCACACAGCTTCACTTTTACTGTAAGGCAGCTTTCCTATGTCAAAGTATTTTTTACGTAGTTTTTCTATTTCTACAATACTTTTTTGCCAGTCGTTATGGGTTTTATTATTTGAAGTATCGTACGCATTTATTTCTGCAGCAACCGCTAATTTTGCCTCAATCATTTCTTGATGTTTCGACTTCAATTCTTTGTAGTGCTGATGACGCTTGTCGTGAATTTTTTTAGTTGCTTCACTGAATCTACCCCAAACATCTTCTCTATGTTCTCTTGATACAGGACCTATATCCTCTTTCCACATACGATGTAACTCTTGCAACTCTTTAAACGCAACATTAACATCTTCTATATCATTTAGGGCTTCGGCTCGCTCTATTAATCGTAATTTTTCCTCTAAGTTATGCTTAAAATCTAACTCTCTAAAATCTTTGTTTAAGTGTAGTAAATCGTAAAAACGTTCTACATGGTGATGATATGTTCTCCAAGTATCGTTATACTTTGTTTTTGGTACTGCCCCAACACTTTTCCAACGGTTTTGAATTTCTTGAAAATCATTATACATCGTTTTAGGGTCAGCATTTTCAATTAAAGACTTCAGCTCTTCAATTAAATTATTTCTTCGCTCTAAGTTTTCTTTTAATTGTTTTTCTAACTGAGAATAGTACGAATCTCTCTTATTTTTATACTCGCCTAGTAACTTGTTATATTCTGTTTTTACTGGACTAGAAAATTGAAAATCTATAGAATTTCCTCCATCAGCTAAAAATGCTTCTTTTTTTTGTGCTAACAGGGCGCCAAACTTAGAGTTAAATGCTGTTTTTATTACATCTATATTTGATTTCAGTTGTTGAATTGGATGGTTTTTTAATAGCTTTTTTAATTCATCTACCAATTCTTCCAACTCCATCGAATCGTAATCAAGCATAGGTATTTGATGTTTTTCATCTGCTTTTTCAGATTCGTTGGCTACCTCATTTTCTACCTCATTAACTGCGTTTTCGGTATCTTTATTTGATACTTTTTGTTCTTCTAATTTTGGCTTTTCTATCTTCTCTTCGTTATTTTCTAACATATCTACAATGTTTAAGTTCCTTTAATTGGGTTATAAAGATACGGATTATTAAACAATAGCAAATTTTATTTTACGTTTTAAATTTTTAGCTCTCGTTCCATATTTCCCATGCTTTTTCTGCTTGAAGTTCTAGCATTTCTAATCCATTTTTTACCATAGAACCTTGCTCTTTTCCTTTACGTAAAAATGTCGTTTCTGAGGGATTGTATATCAAATCATACAACAAGTGCTTTTCTGATAAAAACTTATAAGGTATACTTGGGTATTGCGCTGTATTTGGATACGTACCAAGGGGTGTACAATTAATAATAACAAAATACGATTCGATGAGTTCTTTATCAATATCTTGATAAGAAATTTGTTTTTTACCTTCGGGATTTCTAGATACGTATTTATATTTAATTCCTAAACTTTCAAACACATAGGCAACTGCTTTTGAGGCACCTCCTGTTCCTAAAATCAAGGCTCTTTTATGATGTTTTTTCAGCAAGGGTTTTAATGATTCTTGAAATCCATAAACATCTGTATTGTAGCCTTTCAGTCTCCCCTTTTTAGTGATTTTAATCGTATTCACTGCACCTACTTTTAAAGCTGTTTTATCTATTCTATCTAGAAAATTAAAAACCTCTAATTTGTAAGGAATGGTTACATTCATTCCTTTTAATTGTTTTTTATTCTCTTTTATTTTTTGGGAAAGTTCTTGTATAGATTGAATATCAAAATTGATATACTCATGATTATTTAAATTGAGTTTTTCAAACTTTTCAGTAAAATACCCTCTAGAAAACGAGTACGAAATATTCTTTCCTACCAAGGCATAGAGATGCTTATTTTCTTTTTTGGTCATAAAAATCAATAATTAATATTAATACAATTCCAATAATAATAAATCCTATTGAAATCCATGTTTCCTGACTGTTAAAATCGGGAATAAACCGCTGATAATTTTCAATGATTTTATTTCCTTTTTGATCGAGTAAAAATATACCGTCCTTTTTTTTATAAATGGTTTCTTTCCAGGGCCAAACAACTCCTAAAGATCCTGTGATAAAACCTATGATTAGTGCTGTTACTATTTGATGCCATCTTTTTAAAACATAACCTAACACATGTGAGATAGATACAAGTCCAAATGCTGAACCTGCTGTAAAAACTCCAATAATTTTTAGGTAACGGATTTTTACAGGGTCTTGTAATA
This sequence comes from Tenacibaculum tangerinum, assembly GCF_029853675.1. Lineage (NCBI taxonomy): Bacteria > Pseudomonadati > Bacteroidota > Flavobacteriia > Flavobacteriales > Flavobacteriaceae > Tenacibaculum > Tenacibaculum tangerinum. Next base: position 1,216,926 of record NZ_CP122539.1, read on the forward strand.
CTTCAAAATTACCTGATAACACATTGGTTATTACATTTCCTAACACGTTTACACTATCTACTAACAACAACACGTAATTGCCTAATAATATAAGAATAAATGAACCCGAAAGCCCTGGTAAAGTCATGCCAGAAACCCCAATTATTCCGCATAAAAAGACGAACCACAAGTTATCATTTTCAGTAGCGGGTGTCATGAAACTAATAGAAATTCCTACTGAGGCTCCTATGAGCAAAGCTATAATAGTTTTGGGTGTCCATTTACCAAAATCTTTTGATATATAGTAAATAGAACCTATGATCATTCCGAAGAACCATGACCAAACATATAATTGGTAGTTTTTAAGAAAGTAATCTAAAACCAAAGAAACACTAAAGTAGCTAAAAATACTACCGCCCATTACCCATACTAAAAATTGTAGGTTGGTATAATTAGCAAAACTCTTAAATCGTCCATTAAACAACAGCTTAAACGCTTTTCCGTTTATTCGTTGAAAAGTGTAAATAAGTTCTTCATAAAAACCCATTACAAAAGCTACCATACCACCAGAAACTCCTGGTACTTTGTTAGCTCCTCCCATAATCAATCCTTTAAAAAAAAGATTGATTTTTTCTGAAAGCGTACGGTCTTTATACATAGTTGTTTGATTAGAAAGCTAAGTTACTTATTTTCTAATGCTTTTTAACAGCTAATTTCTCAAGTAGCAAAATAAGTGCAAAACCAATAAGTGCTAGTAAAACTGCGTAAAGTATTTGTGGATCTCCTTCGTATGAAAATGGAGAGACCGATAATTCGTTAAACGGAACTTGCTCTCCGTGTGAATTTGTTCTGTAGGTTAACACCTTTTTCCACGGCCATATTTTATTGAGTGAGCCTATAATGAAACCTGTTAAAACAACGAGTGTATAGTTTTTGTAGTTTGCAAATAGGTATTTTAACACTCTCGAAAAAGACAGGAGTCCGACAACTGCTCCTAATCCAATAATTGCTATCGTTGTAAAGTCGCGGTTATTTACAGCAGCTAAAACGGGTTTGTAAGCCCCTAAAAGCACCAATATAAAAGACCCCGATATACCGGGTAAAATCATAGCACAAATGGCTATAGCTCCTGCTAAAAACAGGAATAAAGGCGAGGAATTTTCAGAAACTAATGGATTTAAAGTCGTAATATAATACGCTACAATTGCTCCTAAGAGCAATAAAATTACTGAAAAAACATTCCATTCAGTTACTTGTTTAGCAATATAAATAATACTTGCCAATACCAATCCGAAGAAAAAAGACCATACTAAAATTGGGTGATGTTCTAACAACCAAGAAATCATTTTTGCTAGTGAAACAATACTGATAAAAATTCCAACAAAAAGAGCGGCTAAAAAATTACCATTTACCTGTTTCCATGCCGCTTTGAAACCCTGATCTTTTATGGTTTTTAACAACCCAATATTAATAGCACTTATCGAATTTAACAGTTCTTCATAAATTCCTGAAATAAACGCTATGGTTCCTCCCGACACCCCTGGTACCACGTCGGCTGCTCCCATAGCCATTCCTTTTAACATGATTACTAGGTAATTTTTTTTAGTGTTGTTCATAAAAAGTTTGATTATTTTTTTCTTTGGGTTTAAAGCTTACTAAATTTTTCTTCTTTGGTTGTAATGTATCTTTTTTAACTAACTTTTCTTTCTTGTTTTTATAAAGTCCTAATTTTTTTCCTAAGTCGCGCAAGTTATTAAAATTAACTTGATATGAAATACCCACTCCTTGAGTATAGCCTTCTTCTTCGGTAGAGTATTGCACTTCATTTTGACGGTTAAATACGGTTCCTCTTAAATTGCCTTCTTCATTTAAAAGAACTTCTACCTTTACTTCTCCAACAACACTGGTTTGGGTATTGGTACCAACAGGCACCCCTACTTTACCATTAATCAATACCCTATCACTTAGTTGTGTTGACACCGATAAATCTACTTGGTCGTCTGATGTAAGATTATCTACATCTCCTCTATCTCCCTGAGTGTAGCCTACCCCTAACTGAAATTTGTTTTCATTACTATTTAACATATTTGTTAAAATACTTGATGCTATTTCTGAGGCTGTTCCTGTTATTCCAGAGCTAGCACTACTACCAATGGCATCTGCGTTGTAAAATGTACCAAAAGCTAATAAAAATGAAAAATGTTGCATTTTGGTATTCAAATCGTTTTCATTGAGTATAAATTCTAATTCTGAACTTACAGTTGAATTCGCATTCGGAATTTTGATGTCAAATTCTTGCTTTGAACTAAACAACCCTCCTGTAATCTTCGTATACAAATCAATAGGTATTTTACGGTTTGAATTGATATTATCTAACAATTGAGCTGGATTTGCTTTGGTTCTATACACTGCTGTAATATCTAAATCGGCTTCGTAAGGGTCTCCATTCCAAGAAATGGTTCCTCCTTTTTGTACAATAAAGGGTTTGGTTATACCTGCATACTTAAAATTATAAAAGCCATTATCTACAGTAAAATCTCCAAACATCTTAAATTTTCCTCGGGTGTCGATATCAATGAATAGGTTTCCTTCTCCACTTCCTTTTAATTCACTTCCAGAAACCTTATCAATTACTACCTGAGCTACTGCGTCTTTTGTTACCGCTAAATTTAGCTTTAAGTCTAAACCTTTGATATCGCCTATTACTTTTCCTTCACTTCCCTCCTCTTCTTCTCCTGTTTTAAATCGAATTAATTTATAGTTATCGATTGTTTTTACATCACTCAGAGGAATAACAAACAGCGTTCCTTTATTGGTACTGCCATTCACATCGATATCTAAGTTGCTGGTTAGTCCTCTTATTTTTGCCTCTCCATTGAGAAAGCCTGTTCCGTAGTATGGCGATTCTTCTGTTTCTTTCGTATCTAAAACCAGTAAATTTTGGGTGTTGATATCAAAATTCAAAAACCAGTCTTCAAAATTTTGGTGTGCTATACTACCCGATAAATTTCCCTGCGTGAGGTATTTTGTATCTTCAAGTATAATATCTTTTAAAATAAACTCTTGCCTATCTAAAACTACACTTGTATTTCCTATAAGGTCAAAATCTACATTTAGATAAGGAAATGCCAACCCTGCATTTTCAAAATTTAGGATTCCGCTAAATGCTGGATTCCTCAAATATCCTTTTGCTTCAAAATCTCCCGAAACTTTTCCTCTCAATTTAGATAAAACATCTTTTCCTAGCGGACTAAAAGCGGCTATATCGTACTCTTTCAAATACACATCTAGGTCGATCGTGGGTCTTTCTGTCGAAAAATCAATTCCCCCTTTGGCTGAAATATTTTTCGCCTTCTCATTTTCTAAAGATAAATTAACGGTATATTCTTTATACGAGTTGTTACCTACTACATTTAATGCGAGGTTTCCTTGAGCGTAATCGTTGATGTGAAAATTTTCTATGTACAAATTTCCTTCAGGAATTACGGTTTCTTTTTCTTGTTTAAAATCTAATACTCCATTGAGTTTTCCATCTAATTTTAAACTATCAACTGGTGGTAAGAAACTGGCTAATTTTACTTTTTCGAAAGTAGCTTGCACATCTTTATAGGTGCTGTCTCTTACAACTCCTTTAAAGTTTATTTTTTGCTCTCCTGATTTAAAAACAAACGGACTTATGGTAAAATCTTCCTTTTTTAAATCAAAAGTTACCTTGTTACTTCTATCGTCATTCGGATTTACTTCCCAATCGAACCCTTTGTAATATAATGTTGATTTTTCTATCCCAATAACTGATTTTTGAGATTCGTTAATCGTATAAAAGAAGTCTAAGCTAAAATTCTCTCCGTAGTCTTTTCCTCCTTTAAAAACTGATTTAAAGAAAAGTGTATCATTTTCTGTACGGTTTAATAGGTTTAACTTTTCTATGTTATAGTACTTGGTATCTATTTTATCTACTGTGAGGTGTGTATTATAGAGGCGATTTTTATTATCCATTCTCAATACGACGCCTTTAATGATATTGGTATACGCATCTATTTCTGGAGATTCAAATCTTAATTTTAGTGCGTTTTTATCTGAGTTGATACGTCCTTTTAATCGGGTGTTTTTTCCTATGGAAACATCGGGTAGAAAAACATCGATAATCTGATTGTAAATTGTAAAATCGAAATCTAAAAATTGATTTGGTGCTACCTCATACGGACGGTAGTTCGTGTATACACTACCTAAGGCATTTTGAGTAATAGGTATTAACTCTTTGAACGTAAACTTACCCTCTACATAGCCTTTTACTATGTCTTCTGAGTTTACTTCGATTGTTTTTATACTATCTTTTAACGATGAATTTACTTCAAAAATTTTAAAAGGATAACGTTGCTTTTGATTGGTATATACTAAATCTTTAAAGGTAGCTTTACCCACTATATTGTCGAGAGTATTTCCAGAAATATTTAAGTTTATATTCCCTTTCAATTCTGCGATACTGTCTCTTGTAAATAAGTTTGTTTTTTTTAGGTCAATTCTGTCAACGTCTGCAATAAAATCGAATTTGTTAATGTCTGAAGAAAAATCGGCAAGCCCTTCAAATTTCAATTTGAAATTTTCATCTTGGGCATTCAACAAACCGTCAAATTTTTTATTTTGAAACTGTCCGTTTACCTGCAAGTTTTTGTATTCGTAATTATTAAAGTGTAAGCTGCTTATTTTTCCTATAAGTATGGTATTGATGTTTTCAACATTAAATCCACTACCATTTACATCTGCTTTTAACGAAACCGTTCCTAGCAAGGGGTCGTTCGCAAAAACACCCAAATCAAAATCTCTAAATTCAATTTCTCCTGTATAATCGGCTTTATCAATAGCATCAATATTCATTAATTGAAGGTCTGAAATGGCAGTTCCTATCTCAGATTTTACTGAGATGGTAGCATCCATTTGCTGTGGAGTTACCTTTACCATTCCTTTCAATGTAAAATTTCCTAATCTTTGAAATTCAGTTGGCAATGTTTTTCCCATTAAATTAGGCAATACACTTCTTAACTGGTGGTAGTTGGCTGTTAAGTTGTCTAAATCTGCATCAAACACAAAACCTCTGCTAGTTTTTACTGCATTTACAAACCCCAGATCGCCAATAATTCTCATTCCTCCTTTAGAATGAACTCTTACATTATTTGCGCTGAAGTTATTTAATACCCCATTCATCGTTCCACTTAGGTATAAAAAATCACTTCCTCCTATTTCATTATATAGTTTATTTAAGTCTTTTACCGCTAATACACTTTCTTTAAAACTCGCATTAATTAGTACTTTATCGTTAAAATTTGCTAAGTCTTTTCGCTCATAGGTAAACTTAACTTCTGCTTGTAGCTTGGTTTCATTCGTGGTTTCAACCATGGTGTTTTTAAAATCCATGTAAGACCTAGTGTAGGTAAAATCTGTAGCTAAGTTTGAGACACGAATTCCTCTGTTTCCTGTAAAAAACATATTTCTAATATTCATAGAAACATCGGGACCTATAATAGAAAAGTTGTTTAATACTGCGCCAGCATCATAAGCCGCAAAACTAAGGGGAGTATCTTTGTTTTCATCTAGCAATTTAAAAGTTAAATCGTGTAATGAAATTTGATCGCTTTTAAGAATAAATGGATCGGATAAGCTGTCTTTTGGTTTTTCATCTTTAAAGCTTTCTACAAAAATAGACAGGTTATCATCTTCTTCACCTTTGTATTTTTTCATATAAAAATGAATACCATGTAAAGAGGCTTCTCCTAAATTCACTTGATTTTCTAATACCCGTTTTGCATTGAGTAAAGAAGTGTTTAAATTCTTAACGAATATAAGTGTGTCTTTATGGTGGTCTCTAATCTCAATTTCTTTTATTTGAACGCTTCCGAACCACGACAAATCAATTTTTTTTATAACAATATTCGTATTAAACTCCTTGTTTACCCAATTGGTAGCTTGCTTAGCTAATCGACTTTGTACCATTGGTAGTGATAGCAAGATAAAAAGCACCAGTAAAAAAAGCACGGTGTACTTTATAATTTTACCTAGTATGTTACCTATTTTTTTGATGCTTTTCCCCGTTTACAATACTACCTAACAAAAGTAATCAGCAAACTGCAAAAATGTTGCCTTATTTTAAAGAAATGTTATTTTTAACGAAAATCTAACGTATTATCAATATTTTTGCAATCAAAATTCAGTAAAAATTGAGTACTAAAAACATCTATATTTTAGGTATTGAAAGTTCTTGTGATGACACAAGTGCTTCGGTAATTTGCAACGCAAAAGTGTTGAGTAATATTGTCGCCAACCAAGAGGTACATGCTAAATATGGTGGTGTGGTTCCTGAGTTGGCTTCGAGAGCACACCAACAAAACATCGTTCCTGTGGTACAACAGGCCATTAAACAAGCGGGTATTACTAAAAAAGACCTGAATGCAATTGCTTTTACACGCGGTCCTGGTTTAATGGGTTCGTTGTTGGTCGGCACTTCTTTTGCTAAATCATTAGCCTTAGGGTTAAACATTCCTTTGATCGATGTAAATCACATGCAAGCCCATATTTTGGCTCATTTTATTGATGAAGAAGGAAGTAACATACCTCCTTTTCCTTTTGTTTGCTTAACTATTAGTGGCGGACATACTCAAATTGTAAAAATTACCGATCATTTTGAGATGGAGGTTTTAGGAGAAACGATTGATGATGCTGTGGGAGAAGCTTTCGATAAATCAGCAAAAATATTAGGACTCCCGTATCCGGGTGGACCATTAATTGATAAATATGCTCAATTAGGAAATCCGAAGGCTTTTAAGTTTACAAAGCCAAAAGTGGGCGATTTAGAATTTAGTTTTAGCGGATTGAAAACGGGTATCTTATATTTTATTCAAAAGCATGTAAAAGAAAATCCTAATTTTATAGAAGAAAACCTGTACGACATCTGTGCATCCATCCAATATACGATTATTGAGATTTTGATGGATAAACTTAAAAACACCGTAAAACAAACGGGGATTAAGCACGTTGCCATTGCTGGCGGAGTTTCTGCCAATTCAGAAATACGAAAACGCTTGGCTTTAGCTGAAAAACACTGGGGATGGACAACCTATATTCCTAAATTTGAATATACGACCGATAACGCTGCAATGATTGCCATTGCTGGCTATTTAAAGTACTTAAATGATGATTATTCTAACATTTCTGTAACTGCAAAAGCGCGTTTAAAGGTTACAGAATAACCCCTATTTTTAAGTGACAATGAACAACCTTAAAAACAGATTTCTATTTACTGCAACCTATTATTTTTTATGGGTATTGTATTTTTTACTTGCTCGCCTTTTGTTTTTGCTATATTACTTCGACAAAACTTCTGAGCTAAGTTTTTCAACAACACTACAAACATTTCTGTACGGCATTCAATTAGATTTTTCTTTTGCTGCCTATCTTGCTATCATTCCTTTTTTAATCGCCCTATTTTCTATCTGGATTCCGAAGAAAATTATCAGTTATTTAATCAAAGGCTATACCTTCCCAATTCTAACAGTCATCAATCTATTGATGTTGATTGATATTTCTTTGTACAACTTTTGGGGAGTTCGAATTGATGCTACCGTATTGAATTATATCAATACTCCAAAAGCGATGCTTGCCTCGATAAGCACCCTTCAGCTTGTAGTTGGAATTTTTGTTTGGATAGTCATTTCTTTAGTAGCAATTTTCTATTTCAATAAAATTTTAAACAAAGCACTCAACAAGTTAAATAAAGGAAAACTTATTGAAGTTCCTGTTTTTCTATTGTTAATTGGAGGGTTGATTATTCCGATGCGAGGGGGTTTTGCCAATATTCCTATCAATCAGAGCAATGTGTACTTTTCTAAAAATATGTTTGCCAACCACGCAGCGGTAAATTTTATTTGGAACTTTACCAATACCATTAGTCACAGAACAGACGGTAAAAACCCATATATTCACTACAAAAAAGACCTTGCTAAAAATATTATCAACACCTCTAAAAATCAACTGTTAACAGCAAAGACAGACACTATTTTAAACACGAAAAGACCCAATGTTATTTTACTTATTTGGGAAAGTCTCTCTGCGAAAGCAGTTGGTGCATTAGGAGGTGAGCCTAACGTTACCGTACACCTGAATAAACTAGCTAAAGAAGGTATTTTATTTACAAATTTCTACGGAAATGGAGACAGAACAGACAAAGGAGTTCCTGCTATTTTAAGTGGTTATTACCCTCAACCTACCAATAGCATTATGAAAATTCCTTACAAAGCAAGAAAACTACCCATGCTGACTAAGGAAATGAAAACCTTAGGATACCATACAGGTTTTTATTACGGAGGCGATAGCAACTTCGGAAATATGATTACCTATTTGCGCAATGGAAAGATCGATAAAATTGTAGACGGAACCGAATTTGATAAAGCAGATTGGAACTCAAAATGGGGCGCACACGACCATGTTTTTTTAGAGCGATTTATGAAAGATTTGTCGGCTCCCGACCTTAAAGAGCCCTTTTTTGAAGTAGCACTCACGTTAACCAGTCACGAACCCTATGAATTTCCTGACGAATATAAATTCGGAAAAAATTCTACAGAAAACCTGTACAGAAGTGCACAAGCTTATACCGATAAGTATATCGGGAAGTTTATTGAAGAAGCCAAGAAACAACCTTGGTGGGATACTACCCTACTAATTATTTTATCCGATCACGGACACCCATTACCTAAGCATAAAGGATACTTTAATGCACCTAAAAGATTTCAAATTCCGATGGTTTGGTTGGGTGGTGCGCTGAATAAAACAGGAATTACTATTGATACTTTTAGTGCTCAAACCGATTTAGCGTATACGTTAGCAGCTATGTTAGGAGGAAATTCAGCACAATTTGAATTTGGAAAACATATTTTCAATACTTCTCAAAATCAATATGCACATTATGTATTTAACAAAGGTTTTGGTACCGTTTCTAAAAACGGAACCTTTGTTTATGATTATGTAAGTAATAAACCTGTATTACAAGAAGGAAATTATCAGTCTTTAGATTCTTTAGGAAAAGCCATTAGCCAAAATGCATATCAAGATTTTTTAGACAAATAAAAAGTAAATTTCTGCAAGAAATAAATTGTTACCATCCATTTCATTACTTTTACCCTATGAAATGGATGGTAACCTTATTTTTACTTAGTTTTTTAGCAATTCACTCACAGAATTTACCCGAAGGATTTTCGTATATCAACGAGGTATCTCCTACCATACAAAGTGAATTACGATATTGTCATGACAATAACTTTATAGGAACTTCTGTGAATGGATATGAAGAAGATGTTCTTATTGCAACCACCTCAACTGCAAAAGCGCTGAAAAGAGTGCAAGATGAATTAGCTACTCAAAAATTGGGTTTAAAAATTTATGATGCTTATCGCCCGCAAACAGCAGTAAACCATTTTGTAACTTGGGCTCGAGTAATGAACGACACTCTAATGAAACAACACTATTACCCAGAGGTTAATAAACGTCATTTATTTAAACTGGGGTATATTTCTTCAAAATCAGGGCATTCAAGGGGTAGTACCGTCGACTTAACAATTATAAATTTAGAAACAGGTAAAGAATTAGATATGGGAAGTCCGTATGATTTTTTTGGCTCCTCTTCGCACATTAGTTACCAAAACCTTACTGAAAAACAAAAAAAGAACAGACAACTATTACAAACAATAATGCGTAAACATGGTTTTAGGTCGTATAGTAAAGAATGGTGGCACTTTACCTTAAGAAATGAGCCTTTTCCAAAAACTTTTTTTGATTTTCCCGTAAAATAGTAAGTTTTAACTCTTTATTTAGAGAACACTTAAAAATCGGCATTATATTTGCTAACATTTAGTTGTAATGATGAAAATAGTACCAACACTTATATTCGTTTTTCTATGCTGCACAACATCCACTGTTTTTTCACAGATGGATGGAACTTTTGGTGGTAAAAAAAGGGAAGCACTTCTTTCGGAATTATAACATCATCTGCTAAAGAAGTAAAAAAGCCTGAATCTTTAGATTTTGAAAACGATAACGGTTTTAAAACTGCACACCAAAAACAACAAGAAGAAGTTCAAAAAAAGCAAGCTGAAAAAGATTTAGAAAATAAAGGAATTTTAACACAAGCTAAAATTGCAGAAGAGCAATATTTAAAATCCTTTAAAAAAATAAATGGAATGTACACATATCCTGTTATCGACCAGGATTTAGGTAGTTTTAGTACCAAAGGTAAAAGTGTAAATATCATTTGTAGAGACTATCAATATCCTGACGGAGATAGGGTAACTATATACGTTAACGGTATTCCTGTTGTAAGCAACTTAACACTTGAACAACGATACCAGTCGTTTAACATTCCTTTAGACGAAGGTGTGAACGAAATTAATATCGTAGCCCTAAATCAAGGTACTTCCGGACCTAATACTGCCGCTTTTAAAATTTATAACGATGCTGGTATGCTCATTTCGTCTAACGAATGGAATTTAGCTACGGGTGCCAAGGCAACTATTATTGTTGCTAAAGAAAAATAATTCCTCTATTTTTTTATCACTAAAACCTTTCCTTAACTTTTAGTAATAACTTTTTTTAAATTACTAAAAACTACTTATTTTTGTAGCTACGTTTTATCAAAAGTAAAGCAAACGAACATTAAAATAAACAACTAAGGTATATAATGAAGGAAATAACCAAAGAAACCTATATCAACTGGTATAGAGACATGCTATTTTGGAGGAAGTTCGAAGACAAGCTAGCAGCAGTTTACATTCAACAAAAAGTTAGAGGTTTTTTACACTTATATAACGGTCAAGAGGCTGTTTTAGCAGGTTCATTACATGCAATGGACTTAACTAAAGACAAAATGATTACTGCATACCGTAACCACGTGCAACCTATTGGTATGGGAGAAGACCCTAAGCGTGTTATGGCAGAATTATACGGTAAAGCAACGGGGACTTCTCACGGTATGGGAGGTTCTATGCATATCTTCTCTAAAGAATACCGTTTCTATGGTGGTCACGGAATTGTTGGAGGACAAATACCTTTAGGTGCTGGTATCGCTTTTGGAGATAAGTACAAAGGTAGCGACGCCGTTACGTTATGTTATTTTGGTGATGGTGCTGCACGTCAAGGTTCTTTGCATGAAACTTTTAACATGGCTATGAACTGGAAATTACCTGTCGTATTTATTGTTGAAAACAACGGGTACGCTATGGGAACTTCAGTTGAAAGAACTGCCAACCATACCGATATTTGGAAATTAGGTTTAGGATACGAAATGCCTTGTGGCCCTGTAGATGGAATGAATCCTATTAAAGTTGCCGAAGCTGTAGACGAAGCTATTCAAAGAGCACGTCGTGGTGACGGACCTACTTTCTTAGAAATGAAAACGTATCGTTACAGAGGTCACTCTATGTCGGATGCACAGCACTACCGAACCAAACAAGAGGTGGAAGAATATAAAAAAATAGACCCTATTAGCCAAGTTTTAGATATCATCAAAGAAAAGGAGTATGCAACAGAAGATGAAATCAAAGCAATTGACAAAGAAGTAAAAGATAGGGTTAAAGAATGTGAAAAATTCGCAGAAGAATCTCCATATCCAGAGTTAAATCAATTATATGATATGGTATACGAGCAAGAAGATTACCCATTTATAAAATCTAAGTAAACTATGGCTACAATTATAAACATGCCTCGCTTAAGCGATACAATGGAAGAAGGAGTGGTAGCTTCTTGGTTAAAAAAAGTAGGAGATAAAATTGAAGAAGGTGATATTTTAGCCGAAATCGAAACGGATAAGGCTACGATGGAGTTCGAATCTTTCCACGAAGGTACTTTACTACATATTGGTGTTCAAGAAGGTGAAACGGCTCCTGTTGATAGTTTATTAGCAATCATCGGCGAAGAAGGAGAAGATTTTTCAGCATTGTTAAACGGAAACTCTGCTGCTCCTGCAGAAACCGAAACCGAAACACCTAAAAATGAAGAGCCTAAAGCTGCACCTACAAACGCTCCTACTATTCCAGAAGGAGTAAAAGTGGTAACTATGCCTCGTTTAAGTGATACCATGACAGAAGGTACCGTTGCTACTTGGTTAAAAAAAGTAGGCGATGCAGTGGAGGAAGGCGATATTTTAGCTGAAATTGAAACCGATAAAGCTACGATGGAGTTTGAATCTTTTAACGAAGGAACTTTATTACATATTGGAATTCAAGAAGGAGAAAGTGCACCTGTAGATAGCCTACTAGCAATTATTGGAGAAGCTGGAACTGATGTTTCTTCTGTACTTGAAGCACACAAAGCAGGTGCTTTAGACAATTCTTCAGATTCAGAAGAAAAACAAGAAGAAGCTCCGAAAGCCGAAGAAAATAAAACAGAGACAGCAACTACTCCTGTAGAAACTGTATCGAATACCAATAGTGGTGGAAGAATTTTTGCATCTCCATTAGCGAAAAAAATAGCCAAGGATAAAGGAATTAATTTAGCTGAAGTTACAGGTTCAGGAGAAAATGGTCGAATCGTAAAAAAAGATGTAGAAAACTATACTCCAGCGGCAAAAGTTGAAGCTCCAGCAGCAAGTACTTCTAGTATTCCGTCGGCGGTGACGAATTTTGCTATTGCTGGTGAAGAAAGCACTTCTGAAGTTAAAAATTCTCAAATGCGTAAAGCGATTGCCAAAGCATTGAGTAATTCTAAATTCTCTGCTCCTCACTTCTACTTAAATATTGAAGTGGATATGGATAATGCAATGGCTTCTCGTAAAACTATTAACGAGATTCCTGATACTAAAATATCATTCAACGATATGGTGGTAAAAGCATGTGCCATGGCGTTGAAAAAGCATCCGCAAGTAAATACTAGCTGGACAGATGATAACACCTTATTTCATAGCCATATTCACGTAGGTGTTGCGGTAGCCGTAGATGAAGGTTTGGTAGTTCCTGTAGTAAAACATACAGATGCTTTAAGTTTAACGCAAATTGGTGCTGCGGTGCGTGATTTAGCTGGAAAAGCACGTAATAAAAAGATAAAACCAGATGAAATGCAAGGAAGTACCTTTACAGTTTCTAACTTAGGTATGTTTGGTATTGAAAGTTTTACATCAATTATCAATCAGCCTAATTCTGCTATTTTGTCGGTAGGTGCTATCGTACAAAAACCAGTAGTAAAAAACGGAGAGATTGTAGTAGGTAATACCATGAAGTTAACTTTAGCCTGTGACCACAGAACTGTTGACGGTGCAGTAGGTGCTCAGTTTTTACAAACCTTAAAAACTTATTTAGAAAACCCTGTTACCATGTTGGCATAGTGTATTCATAAAATATAACTCACAAAAGCTCGCAAATTGCGAGCTTTTTTAATGCAGCGCTTTTTTCGCTTGTACGATATGACGCTCATTATGAAAAATTACAAAACGAAACGTATCTCCTATCCTAAATTTTAGGAATGGTAACGTAATTGCTGTTTTAATTTTTGTCAAATCTTTTTCTTCGGCTACCTCTAATAATCGAAGCAACTCGAATTGATTGTCTAAAAAATCAGCCATCACTTTTTGAGCATCCAATTTTGAGTGTATCGGATTTTTACTCTTAAACGTATTCATGGTTTTCATGCCTTCTTTTGGCAACATCTGTAGAGCAAATTTATTTCCGAAATACCCAGGCTTAAACATTACTGATTTTGGTAATTTAGATCTCTCTAACTGCTTTGTAAGCTCTCTATTGTAAAAGTCTGCATACCTGTTTAAATGTTCTAAACATTCGATAACCGACCAAGATTTTTCATCCTCTTTTTTCTGTAAATCAATTTCTGAAAATTCATTTAACGATGCTACAAATTGAATATGAGAGTTTACGTATCGCTTTAACTCTTCTAATAGTACCTTTGTTTTAAAAATCATTCTTTTTAATTTTCTACAAAATTGCCTTTTTCCTAGTTAAAAAATCTTGAGTTTAATCAACACTTTTTAAAATTCTCGATAAGGTTTCAGGCGTCATACGTAAATACGAAGCAATATATTTTAACGGTATTTCTTGAAATACCTGAGGGCTTCTTTCTAACACTCTTTTAAAACGTTTTTGGGGTGAATACGTTATCAAGTCTATTTCTCTTTCTATTTGTTGATGCACGAAACTTTGCAATAAGGCTTCCCACACTTTCTTATATTCTTCGGAAGATTGTATAAGCTCGATAAATCGCTTTTTTGAAATTATTTTTACATGACATTTTTTCAACGCTTGTATGTAAAACTTCGTTGGTTTTTCTGTCAAAAAAGCATCCAATGCTGTCAGTATAGAATTCTGATATCCAAACCTGATGGTGTGCTCTTCTTTTTCATCGTCTATAAAAACACGCAAACTTCCTTTTTTTACAAAAAACAAATCGGTACTTATCGTTTCTTTTGTAACTAAGTATTCATTTCTTTTGAGGATAATTTCTTTTTCCCAATTAGATTCTAAAATCTTCAGGAGTTTTTCATAAAATTCCATTAAAACAATGTTGTTTGATTGGTTTGATACTTATCAAATTTAGCAAAATCTAACGGAGGAAGTTCTTTGTCTTTTATATATAATTTTCTTGCTAACTTAAATTGTGCGTGTATTTGCTCAGCTATTTTACCTTCTCCACGCATTCTGCTTCCGTAACGAGAATCGTTTAATGTTCCTCCGTGGCAATCTTCTATTTGGTGTAAAATTTTGTCTGCCCTATCAGCGTAGGTTTTTCGTACCCAATTGGTAAAAATTTCTCCTATCGCTCCATTTAAACGTACTATCGTATATCCTATAGATGTTGCTCCGAGTTCACTTACTTTTTTTACCAAAGGCAATATTTCATGACTGTTAATCGATGGAATAATAGGTGCCATCATTACATTTACTGGAATCGTATTTTCAGCGAGTACGTTAACGGTTTCTAATCTTTTTTTAATTGTTGCAGTTCTGGGCTCTAAAGCTCTCCTTGTTTCTTCTGATAATGAAGTGATAGAGATACTTACTCTTACTAGATTTAGTGCTGCCATTTCCTTTAAAATATCGATGTCGCGAAGTATCAATGCGTTTTTTGTGATGATACTCACTGGATGCTTTAATTTTAATAGTACTTGCAGCATTTTTCGGGTAATCTCCAACTTCTTTTCAATAGGCTGATAACAATCCGTATTCCCTGAAAACAGAATAGTTTGCGGTTGCCAATTACGACTTCGCAACTTTTTCTCTAACAATGCTGGCGCATTGGCTTTGTACAATATTTTACGTTCAAAGTCTAGCCCTGCTGAATACCCCCAGTATTCATGAGTATTCCGAGCATAACAATAAATACAGCCATGCTCGCAACCTTGATACGGATTCATAGAATAGGAAAATCCGATATCTGGACTCGTGACTTTGTTCAAAATTGTTTTCGGATATATTTCTAAATAAGACGTTTTATTCGTATCTGCTACTTCATTTTCAGCTTCGCAATAGTTTAAAAAGTTATCCAATACCTCATGTTGATGTTGCATAAATTTGTTATGTGTATTGTGTTGTGCTCCACGCCCTTTAATATAACTCATAATGCTGTCTAAATAAATTATTATAAAATTGTCTTTAGAATGACATTATCGAGAACAGGTTTACATAAACTTCTCGATACAATTTCAGTACAATACCAAAATCATCCGAAGCGACTTTGTAAAATTACAAAAAAAAACATCACAAAAGTTTCAATATTTGTCTAAATTATGTTAAGGTTGTACCAGTATTTTTTTCACTGCTATCTGTTTTCCATTCTTGAGTATGCGAACAAACAACACTCCTGTTTTAAAGTTTGGTATAGGTATGGTTTGCCTTATTTTTTGAAGTCTGTTGGTGTAAATTATTCTGCCTGCTACATCAACTATTTCTATATCTAAATTGTTACCTCGTGAATACACAAACATACCTTCTGAAGCTACTACAGGGTTTGGATATATTTTCAGTGTATTATCAAAAGGAAAATTTATAATGATACTATCTGTATAAATTTCTGTTCCATCGCTAAGAACAATTCGTGCACTATATTCATTTTCCCCTCCTTCAACATTCGTATCATCAATTTGAAGTTCTTCTAGCGTAGGAGCTGTAACTATTTTAATGATTTCAGTACTTCCATTGAGCGTTTTTTCAAAAAAAACTGAAGCTACATTGGTCAGAGTACTTAAATTCAAGCGAACATCTACCAAGTTTTCATCTTTTATAAAAGCTAAAAAATTCTTGTAATAACAATTTACTCCCTGCGTGTTGTAATTTATTGTTTGCCCTTTGACTCCTTCTTCAGTATTAAAAACAGGAGTAACAGCAATATAAGGTGTAGTAAATGTACTTTTCGGAATTGCAATATTGGTTTCGCTTACTGTTGAGTTTGTATACATATAAGCATCGTCTAATAACTGTATATGGTACGCTGTTGCGTTTGGAACAGCATTCCAACTAAATTGAATAGTTTCATCACAGTTAAAATCGACATTTGGTGTAATGACATCTGAAATGATAAATTCTTCGGAAGTATAATAAGTTCCATTTACCAAAGCTCTCAACCGAGCTCTTCCGTTTGCTTGCGGAGTGTTCCATAATAAAAATGGAGTTGAAATATTTGCTCCATTCTCTATTTCAATCCATTCACCATTGTTTACAGAATATTCTACTTTACTTACCTGTAAATCAAAACCATTTGCCCATCTTATATAAACATCTGTTGCCGAGGGCAATCTATCGGTTGTTGTAGGATAATTCCAAGTAAAATTATCTTTAGTCTGAAAAGAATAAGCAATAGAAAATGATTGCTGAGAAGTTAGAATTGAATTTGCAGCTACTCGTAATGTATACTCACCTTGCTCTGGATTATCTAAGGTGATTAATTCTACATTGTTAAGATGATCTTCGCCTCTAAAGGCTTCTTTTTCTAAAGAATCTTGAGAAGCAGTGGCATCTAAAACCCAAGGCAACCATGAATTTACATCCTTACGTAATTCTAAATCGATATCGTTAACTAAAGCTTTGCTATCGTTCACATTTGCAGGAGGGTCATTCCAAACTATGGCTATTCTCAGTTCTTTAACCATAGAAGGAATTGATATGGTATATTCTCTAGTTTCATTATTTGAAATGACATCGTTGATGTATGAGTTGTCTTCTATAATATTCATACTCTGATTAGCATTCACATTCCCATAACCGCTCGAAAAATCAATTCCTTTTACACCAACATCATCCGAACCTGCTATCAGTACAGACTTCAATAAAGCTGCTGAAGGAACTACTCCTGTACTTTCTTTATATTTTTGCTGTAACAAGCTTGCAACACCAGAAACGATTGCTGCTGCATCTGATGTTCCTTGTGGTGCATGAGCTACTAATTCGGGTTTTACACGTCCGTCATAAGTAGGTCCTTTTGAACTTCTTGAAGTTATTTCTAATTCTCTGTTTATTCCGCCAACCACCAAAACATTTTTAGCCATTTTAAAATTCCCTGTTAGGTTAGCATACCCATTTACCCCTTGATAGTTCCCTTCTCCAGGAGTTAACTCCCCCAAATTTCCAGAAGAAAATACATGAAGTAATTCTGGAACATCTACCGTACTTTGATCATAGGCATTTGCTTCAACTCCATAAAAACTTTCGATTACTGTTCCATAAGAATGATTCTGAATAAAGATACCATTACTTGTATAATAAGCGTCTTCATCTGGCAATAATGTGCTAAAATCTGACGATGATAAGTGACTTTGATAGGCAACTCCTTTTGAATTATATGCGCTGTTACCTGCACCCGCTATGGTAGAAGCCATTAAGGTTGCATGACTTGAAGTTTCTTCTGCTTCGTTTCCTTGTAACTGTATCCTGTTTCTCAAATCGATATCTTCTACATCAAACAATAATTCTTTAACTGAAACCATTGTTTCTTGTCCATTAATTGTAGTATAATCGTTGTGAATTTTATTTACATTATTTACACTTAAATCTATTCTTTCAATAGGTACGCTTTCGGTTTTTGGTTTTTCCTGCGTATCAATGTATAAGGTTTCATATAGCGAAGCTATTTGGCGGATGCTAGTAGACCCAACCTTTAGAGTTAATACATCTTTATATGTATGCACTACCTCTACTTCTATTCTATTTTCTTTTAGTGCCTTAAAAAAAGACATTTCGTCAATCACTTTGACAACAATTTTATGCCTTTTCTCTTTTTGCTGAGTTAACAATTGGCTTTTTGAAGATAATTTCCAATTATTATTGATATCGTATATTTCTCCTTTAAAAAAGAAGTCATTTACATTTTTCTTTTTCTTGATAATACTAAACTGATTGTCTAATTTACATACAATATCTACTTGCTTTTTATGTAAAATCAAATCTTTAGTACTAACTAAATAATATTTTTTTGACCCATTTTTTTTCATTTTTTTGTGGTGCTACTTTTTTTATATACTCAGGAAAATCAACTTGCGAGTACGAATAAGCAGATAAGAAATAACTACAAAAAAGAAGGAGAAAAAGCCTCATATAAACTATAATATTTCCACAAATAAAAGTCTTTTTTTGCATATTACATAATAAAAAGATACTTTTGCAGCGAATAAACAACTAAAAACCTTTCAAAAATGAAAAAAACAAATTTAAACTTGTTAGCTATCTTATCTTTAGCGGTAGTATTTTTTACCGCATGTAACTCTTCAGAGGAAAGCGTACCTAACAACGAAACCAATCAAGTTCCATCAGAAATTGCTTCAAAGTTAGAAGCTGCTTATTTTGATTCTTCTTCTGCCAAAATCACAACTTTTATGGGTGAGCAAGGTGTTGCTGTTGAAGATATGTTCTTTACTTTTGAGCAAATTGATGAATTGAATGAAGGTTCAAACATTCCTAATACTGAACATTACAGAACTACAAACCTAGTTAAAGGTTTACCTAGAGTTATTACTGTTAGTGTTTCTCCTGATTTAGGTAATTTAGGCTCTCAAGCTATAGATGTATCTATTAATATGTTAAATAATTTGGGTTCTCAATTAACTTACCAAAGAGTTCCTTTTGGAGGAAAAGGTAAAAAGAAAGCCGATATCGAGGTAACTGAATTTTACGAGTTAGAAAGTGGTGGATTTATTACCTTGGGTAGAGCTGCTGGTTTTCCAACTAGAAAAGGAGACCCTGCTAAAGGTTTTGGTATTAACAGCAGATGGTTCGAATTATCTATCGCTCCAACTGTAAATGAACTTGCAGGTACTATGTCTCATGAAATTGGACACTGTATTGGTTTTAGACACACAGACTACAGAACACGTGAGAGTTGTGGACAAAACATTAATGAAGGTAGTGCAGGTGTAGGAGCTATCTACATCGACGGAACTCCAACAGGTTCTGACCCTACTTCTATTATGCAGTCTTGCGGACCTGCTGATACTTTTAATAACAACGATAAATTTGCCATGTTAGCTATTTACTAGTTTGCAATAGCATAAAAATATTAAAGCCAGATGAAATTCATCTGGCTTTTTTTTTACTATTTTCTCATTTTGTTCATTAACCAAAAATCTGCTAAAACCATTGCTGTCATTGCTTCTACAATAGGTACTGCTCTCGGAACCACACAAGGATCATGACGTCCTTTACCATGAATTTCTGTAGCTTCTCCTTTTGAATTAGTGGTTGTTTGGTTTTGCATAATGGTGGCTACTGGTTTAAATGCCACTCGAAAGTAAATGTCCATCCCGTTAGAAATCCCTCCTTGAATTCCACCAGACAAGTTCGATTGTGTGGTGCCGTCTGGATTAAATAAATCGTTATGTTCAGAACCTTTCATTTTTGCTCCGCAAAAACCACTACCAAACTCAAAACCCTTTACGGCATTTATCGACAACATTGCTTGTCCTAATGCTGCGTGTAATTTTTGAAATATGGGTTCTCCTAAACCAACTGGAACATTTTGTACCACACAAGTTATGGTACCTCCAATGGTATCTCCTGCTTTACGTATTTCTTGAATTTTATCAATCATTTCTTTTGCAGATGCTTCATCTGGGCATCGTACAATAGTACTTTCTGTTTTAGAAAAATCTAATTCTTGATAGGGTTTAGACATAAAAACATCTCCAACCGAAGAGGTAAATGCATTAATCTTAATATGATTAATTAACTGTTTTGCCAACGCTCCTGCAACCACCCAATTTGCCGTTTCTCTTGCCGATGTACGGCCTCCTCCTCTATGATCTCTTATTCCGTATTTTTTATCGTAGGTATAATCGGCATGTGAAGGACGATACACATCTGTATTATGGTTGTAATCTTTACTTTTTTGATTGGTGTTTTTTATTATAAAGCCTATAGACGCTCCTGTAGTAAACCCTTCGAAAATTCCAGATAAAAATTCGACAGTATCTGGTTCTTTACGTTGCGTTACTATTTTTGATTGCCCTGGTTTACGACGATTTAATTCTTGCTGAACAGCATCAAAGTCGACTTTTATTCCTGCAGGAAATCCGTCAATGACACCTCCAATGGCAATCCCATGAGATTCTCCGAACGTAGTTAGCTTTAAAATGTTTCCAAATGAATTAAACATACTTCACGATTTTAAGACGAAGGTAGAATTTATTTGTTAAAAAACTATATTTTTTGCTCTTATAATTACGATGGTAAGTAATCGAAATAACTTCTTTGGTATTTATTTTTTCTTTACCTCTATTCTTTATCACTAGCCAAACTTATTGATAGCAAAAGTGTTATGTTTTAGATTGTTTTTAAAGCTTAATTTTTATAAAAAAAGTATCTAAAAACTTTTTTAGAATTGAAAAAAGGTTCTATATTTGCACCCGCAATCAGGTAATTCTGATAAGGCACTCAGGAGAAATGGCAGAGTGGTCGAATGCGGCGGTCTTGAAAACCGTTGTCTGTAACAGGACCGGGGGTTCGAATCCCTCTTTCTCCGCAATACCGAAGCGAAAGCTTCGGTTTTTTTTAGGGGATTAAAAAAGCTTACAGAAACTGTAAGCTTTTTTTATTTAGACTATTTTTTTACTTCCACCTTATTTCTGAAGCTTCAATTTCTTTTCTAAAGCCCGATAAGCTACGTAGAACAACATTCCCATAATGATTCCTGCAATATATCCAACTGTAACATCTATTGGAAAATGCACTCCTAAATAAATTCTACTATACCCAAAAATTAACGGAAAGAAAATCATTAGATAAATCATTTTATAGTGCCTTCTTAACAGCAAAATCATAAAAGTAGTTATCGTTGTTGACAATGATGCATGTCCTGACCAAAAGCTTTTTCCTTTGGGTCTGTATTCAAAAAAACGCAATTGTTCTCTGATTCCTTCTATATTGCATGGTCTGATTCTTCCTGTTGTATTTTTAATAAAGTTTGTGAATTGATCTGTAAACGTAACTATAATCACTATGAATAATAAGGTAAAAAGTCCTTTTTTCCAACCAAACTGCTTAAACACTAAAAATAGTACAAGAACAAATAAAGGGGTCCATGTGAATTGATTGGTTACTGTTAACCAAAAACCATCCCATTGTTCGATACCTAAATTGTTAAGGTAAATTAAAAGTTCTTTATCTTTTTGTATAATATCTTCTATCAAAACTACTTTCCTACTTTTAAAACTTCTATTTCAAAAATTAAATCTGATTTTGGAGGAATAGGTCCTAACCTATTATCTCCATATCCTAAATAAGAAGGTATAAACAATCGCACTTTATCTCCTTCTTTCATGGTTTTTACTCCTTCTTTAAAACCTGCTATTAATGGAAAATTTTCATCATCAATAGTAAATACAAAGGGTTCTCCTTTATCTAAACTAGAGTCTATTTTTCTTCCATCTGATAAATATAATGTATAATGTGCAGTGGTTGGTAATGCAGGATTTACTTTTTTTCCTTCTCCTTTTTTCAAGGAAAGAATCTTTAATCCTGAGTTCGTTGTTATTGCTTCATTTATCCCTTGTTCTTCTTGGTATTTTTCCTTTAACTCTTCAAGTTTTTTCTTTCGTTCTGCCTCTTTCTTTTCTACAGTCGCTAACTCTGCTTCGAAAATCTTAGGTGCATCAAAATTTTTCGCTTCTTTACCTACTCTTAAAATGGCTACCTTCTTTATATAATCATTTTTTTCAATAGCATCTACTACTTGTTGCCCTTGTAATACGCGTCCAAAAACAGAGTGTCCACCATCTAACCAAGGGGTTGCTTTATGGGTAATGAAAAATTGACTCGAATTAGAAACAGGTCTCGAATAGTTTGCCATAGACACGACTCCTGGTCCGTCGTGTTTGTACAAAAACTCTCCGTCATCACCTATCGGAAACTCATCGGCAAAAGTATATCCAGCATCTCCACCTCCAGTTCCTGTTTTATCTCCTCCTTGTATCATAAAGTCTTTGATTACTCTGTGAAATTTTGTTCCGTCATAAAATGGCTTTCCTTTTAAAGAGTCTATCATCTTAGGATTGTTTCCTTCTGATAAAGAGACAAAGTTTGCGACTGTCATAGGAACTTTCTCGTAAAAAAACTTCACTAAGATATCACCTCTGTTGGTTTGAATATCTGCATACAACCCATTTTCTAAATTAGGGTATTTAGCAGACTTGCATGCGGTACATACAATTGCTGTTACGATTAAATACTTAAGAAACTTCATTTTTTATAGGATTTAAATAAAAAAACATCAACGTTCTTAAGTTGATGTTTTTTGTATACTTGCTTATTTTTAATTAGTGGCCGTGTCCATCTCCCTTCGAGTGTCCTTGTCCTAACGGCTCGATAATATCTAACAGTTCTACTTCAAAAACCAACGTTGAGAAAGGCTTGATATGTTGTCCTCTCTGTTGAGCACCGTAAGCTAACTCTTGTGGTATAAAGAATTTATATTTCGCACCAGGCTTCATTAATTGCAAACCTTCTGTCCATCCTTTAATTACTTGACCTACACCAAACTCTGCTGGCTCACCTCTATCTACTGAGCTATCAAACACAGTTCCGTCAGTTAACGTACCGTGGTAGTGCACCTTAACCCTAGAAGTCGCTTTTGGAGTCTCTCCTTCACCTTCTTTTAATACAAGGTATTGCAAACCGCTTTCGGTAGTTTTCACACCATCTTTAGTCTTATTTTCTGCTAAAAACTCTTCTCCTGCTTTTTTGTTATCTCCAAATTCTGCTTCTGCTTTTTTAGCTTGCTCTTCTTGCATTTGTTTCATTTTTTCTTCTTGTTTCTTTTGAAAAAATGTTCTTAATATCGTATTTACATCTTTCGCCTCTATAAGCAAGTTTGTAGAGTCCATTCCGTTTTTAAAGCCTTGAACAAATAAATCTTGATCCATTTCATCAAAATTCGCTTTAATTTTTGTGGCCATATCCAACCCTATTGCATAGCTTACAGAATCTACTTCTGATGCTAATGAGCTCTTTTCTTTAAACTGACCGTTAGTGCATGAAACAATTGATAAACCTACAACTGTGGCTGCTAAAATGTTCGTTAATTTCATTATTGTTTTTCTGATTTAATATCTATTAATGTTACTGTACTTTGTATGGGCTGATTTACAGCTATTTTATTTCCATCTCCTGTAACTCCAAAAGCTCTGTAAGATGGAATTACAAATGTAATAGTTTCTCCTTTTTTCATCAACTTTATTCCATCTTGTAATGCAGGAATAAAATCTTCTTTATCTACTTTATAACTTCGTTGTTTTGTTGTGTACAAAGTTTCTCCGTTCATAGCTACTACGTCATACGACACCAACACCACATCTTCAAACTGCGGAGTAACTGAACTTACACTGTCTTTTTTTACATAGGTATACCAAAAACCGTTTGGTGAAATATTGTATTGTTTAAGAGTATCTTTAGCGATCCATTGTTCCAAACGCTCTTTTTCTAAAGCATTTAGCTTCTTGTTTTCTTTAATTACTTCTTTGTAAAAATTTGTGGTACCCTGTTGCTTTGGTCTTCTTGCTTCGGGTTCTTTACAAGATATAGCCGCTAAAACTACAAAAATAAAAACTACTATCTTACGCTTCATACGAACTTTCTAACTGTTGTTTATAGGTAGGTAATAAAGATTTGAATTTTGCTATTGTATTTTCCATAGTGTCATCGCTTTTTCCGCCCGCGGCATTATCATGCCCTCCTCCATTGAAATACTTACGTGCAAACTGGTTTACAGAGAATGTTCCTTTAGAACGGAAAGATATCTTCACAATACTTTGTTCTTCGTCTTCAATAAAAATAGCGGCAAAAACAATTCCTTTTAAAGATAATGCATAATTCACCACCCCCTCTGTATCTCCTTTTTCGTAGTGAAAACGCCTTTTTTCTTCTTCAGACAGCGTGATAAAAGCTGTTTTATATGTTGGCAACACTTTCATATTACTCAACGCTTGCCCTAATAGCAACAACCTATTATACGAATTGGCGTCGTGTACATTACTGTGTATTCTATCATTCTCTGCACCTTTATCTATTAAATCGGCAATAATTCTGTGTGTGGTACTAGTGGTAGATCTGAAACGGAACGAACCCGTGTCTGTCATAATACCTGTATACAAACAAGTAGCTATGTTTTTATCAATCAACGCAACATCGCCCATCATTTCAATAAAATTATACACCATTTGACAAGTTGAAGACATAGAGGTATCAGAATACATGTACATAAAATCATCGGGTTGTTGGTGATGATCTATCAACGCAAAATCATTTTCGTATTCTTCTAAGGTTCTTTGCATGTCAGTTCCTACCCTATGCAATGCATTAAAATCTAATAAAAAAACAATATCTGACTTCACTAAAGCTTTTACAGACTGATTATTTTGGCGGTCAAAACGCTTTACTGTTTCAGATCCTGGAATCCAATGTAAAAAATCTGGATACTCATTAGGTACTAATACCTGAGTGGTGTGCCCTTTTTTATCTAGGTAATGTTTCAAACCCAAAGTTGAACCTATAGCGTCTCCATCAGGGTTTCTATGCCCAATGATTACAATGTTTCTAGGTTCTAATAAAAATTCTTGTAGCTCTGTAAAGTGTTTTAAAATCATAAAGGGCGAATATACAAATTAATGAGATATTAACACTGCTATGAATTTCTTTTTGTTCTTTCTAATAAACTACTTCGATGCATGTATACTGGAGATTCAAAAAAATATTTAATAATTTCGAGGCAAGCCTTTGGTAATTAATTCCTTGGCTATCGAACCTTTATTAAAGATTACAGGAAACAAACAACACTACCTTACAAGAAATCAATGAAGTATATCCTTAACTTGTGGTTCACATTAAAAAGTGTATTTTTGCGGCGATTTTATAGATAACTATAGACAATATTTAAGAAATTTATCATTTACTGATATTATTACATGTACTAATGGCAACAAATAGAACTTTTACAATGATTAAACCAGATGCTGTTGAAAACGGACATACTGGTGCAATTTTAGAAAAAATTAATGCTGCGGGATTTAGAATCGTAGCTATGAAAAAAACACAAATGACGCAACGTGATGCTGAAACTTTTTATGGAGTACACAGCGAGCGTCCTTTCTTTGGTGAATTGGTAGCATTTATGACTCGCGGACCAATTATCGCAGCTATCTTAGAAAAAGACAATGCAGTTGAAGACTTTAGAACGTTAATCGGTGCTACCAACCCAGCAGAAGCTGCAGAAGGAACCATTCGTCAGTTGTACGCTACTTCTATCGGAGAAAATGCAGTACACGGTTCTGATTCTGATGAAAATGCAGCTATTGAAGGTGCTTTTCATTTTTCAGGTAGAGAAATGTTTTAATCTTTAATTTAGATAATTAGATATAGAAAACTCGTTACAGAAATGTGGCGAGTTTTTTGTTTTAAATGTAGTTCGATTCTGATACTGGGGATTCAAAAAAACATGCAAGAATTTTTATTTAAACCTATAAAAATCAAACCCTTAACCATTACCTTCGGTTAAACCAACAACAACTTTTTAACCAACTCTTGCCCCATTTCTTCGTTAAGCATTCGGATAATTTTATCTTTCCCATAACTTAACTCTTCTCTTAAAACAGAAGATGATAAACGCACGACTAAGGTGCCATTTTGCAATTTTACTTCACTGGTATACGATACGACACCAGCACCCATGAGTTTTTCCCAAGCTTCATCTATATGAATTTTTTGAAACCCCTTTTTTAAGTTTTTATTCTCCTGAATAAAACTCCCCATTAAATCTTTTATCGAAAAGCTATCATTCTCTCTTTTAGCCATGATTTTTCTTTATTGTTATTGTAATACAACAATCTTCTTTTTTATAAAGCAAAGCCATCTTACTGTTAGTAACGTTATAATTTAAAAATTTGATATGCTTTGTTACTCTTTTTAATCACCTCTTCTGTTCTATCGGCATGGGTATCAGTAATAAAAATCTGCCCGAATTCATTACTATCAACTAAATCAACTATTTGGGCAACACGATGTTCATCTAGCTTGTCAAAAATATCATCTAATAACAAAATTGGAGTTACATTCGATTGCTGCTTAATAAATTCAAACTGAGCTAATTTCAACGCTATTAAATACGATTTTTGCTGGCCTTGCGAACCAAACTTCTTGATAGGATACCCTTCAATTTCAAAACCTAAATCATCCTTATGTACCCCAGCAGAAGTATATTGTAACAGTTTATCTTTTTCTAAACTTTGTTGTAATAAACCTTCTATAGGCATATCGTGCACCTGACTTTTATAGCGTAAATTCACCACTTCATTGGCTCCTGATATGATTTGATGTTTTGCATTAAAAATAGGCACAAATTTTTCTAAAAAAGCGGTTCTTTTATTATAAATAATCGTTCCGTACTCAATTAATTGCTCATCGTATACTTTCAAATTCAAAGCATCAAAAGTTCTGTTCGCCGCAAAATATTTTAACAGTGCATTTCGTTGACTTACCGTTTTCGTGTATGAAATTAACGCTTGCAAATAATGTTTGTCTTGTTGAGAAATAACTCCATCTATAAATTTACGTCGCGTTTCGCTACCTTCTACAATCAAATCTCTATCTGCAGGAGAAATAATAACCAACGGTAGTTGACCAATATGCTCAGAAAACTTTTCATAGGCTTTACCGTTACGCTTTAACACCTTTTTTTGTCCTCTTTTTAAAGAACAAATAATTTTTTCTTGTCGATTATTCAAAACATAATCTCCTTCAAGCACAAAAAAATCTTGACCATGGCGAATATTCTGCCCTGCAACCGAATTAAAATAACTCTTTGCAAAAGACAGATAGTAAATGGCGTCTAAGACATTAGTTTTTCCAACACCATTATTTCCCACAAAACAATTTATTTTTTCTTGAAAATTAAACGTTTGTGATTTGATATTCTTAAAGTTAACCAACGATAATTTTTGCAAATACATGAATACGTGTTGTTTCTAAAAAGAAAGCGCAAATTATTGAAAATTTACGAAAAAACGACTTTTAAAATCCAATTAAAAAAACTATTTTTGTCGCCACTAATTTTTTAAGCAATTATGGCTACATACAAGAAAAGAGGTTACAAACCTAAGAAAGAAAAGGTAACTAAAGAAGTAGAGGAAAATTTTGACGAAACGCAAAGTACTACCGCTGAAGTATTTAATACTTTAGATGATACAGCGAATAAATCAGAGCAATGGATTGAAAAGAACAGCAAGCCATTATTTTACGGATTGGTAGCTATTGCAGCTTTAATTTTAATGTACCTAGCGTACAACAAATTTATTGCTGAACCAACACAACAACAAGCTTCTAACGAATTAGCATACCCTCGTACTTTCTTTGATAAAGCACGTACCTCAGCTGGTGCCGTTGCTGATTCTTTATACAATTTAGGTCTAGAAGGTGGAGATGGAAAATATGGTTTTATTGATATTGCAGATCAATTTAGTGGTACAAAAGCAGGAAATTTAGCCAATTACTATGCTGGAATTTCTTACTTAAAAATGAAAAAATACGAAGAGGCTATTGAATATTTAAGTAATTTTAGTTCTGACGATGAGTTATTAGGTCCTACTGCTTTAGGTGCTATTGGTGATGCTTTTGCTGATATTAACCAGCTAGAAGATGCCTTAGACTATTACGAACAAGCTGCCAACAAAAAAGAAAATCAGTTTACCACACCTTTATTCTTATTCAAGGCTGCACAAATTGCCATGGTTTTAGAAAAGTATGGTAAAGCTGAAAAATTATATACATCCATTAAAGAAAAATATCCTAATTCTGATCAAGGAAGAGATATTGAAAAATATATCAATAGCGCAAAATACGCTCAGTAATTCCTTTTTAGTTTAGGTTTTGAGTTTCTAGTTCAGAATTGTTTTTCTACTTTTAACTCTTTCAACTTTCAAGCTTATAAAAATGGCAACAACAAATTTATCTTATTACGATAAAGCAACAATCCCAAATGCGAACCCTTTTCGATTTGGGATTGTTGTTTCAGAATGGAATCCTGAAATCACTAAAAACCTTCATAAAGGTGCTCTTGAAACCCTGTTGGACTGTGGAGCAACAGAAGAAAATATAATCTCTTGGGAAGTTCCAGGTAGTTTTGAACTGGTGTACGGGTGTAAAAAAATGATTGAAACCCAAAAATTAGATGCCATCATTGCTATTGGCAATGTAATTCAAGGAGAAACCAAACATTTCGATTTTGTTTGTGACGGAGTTACTCAAGGAATTGTAGACCTAAATATTGCATACGACGTACCTGTTATTTTTTGTGTGTTGACAGACAATACCAAACAACAATCAATCGACCGTTCAGGTGGAAAACTAGGAAATAAAGGAATTGAATGTGCCGTAGCCGCAGTTAAAATGGCAGCCATAAAAAATCAAAAACGCCCTTCAAATTCATTAGGGTTTTAAAAACCTCAACAAAAAAGAAATTTAAAATTTTCATACATTAGTAAAAGCATCAAAGCAGTTATGCGCTTGATGCTTTTAATTTATATACTTTTTTTGACCACCTCTCTATAATTCAGTAACTTTGAACCTCGTCTTATTTGGTGTGATTTTTGTGCCATCTAAGCTACTAAAGAAGCTACATTTTTATGGGATTTATAAAAAGAGAAAACAAAAAATTTGATTACAAACCTCGTTATTATGAAGGAGAAAACAATCCGTATGAAATAAAACAAAAGTTTGATGCATACAGAACTACTATTGGAAAGAAAAAAGGTTTGAAAAATAAATTCAATGCCGCTTTCAACGAATTTAAAGAGTCGGGGTATACCTTAAATAAAACTGTAGTAATTATTGCGCTGGTTTTAACCTTTATTTTTCTTTTTTTGATTGATTTTGATCTTTCCATCTTTTTCTCTAAAAAATAACTGATGTCTGATATTATACAACTACTTCCTGATCATGTTGCCAATCAAATTGCTGCTGGAGAGGTCGTTCAACGTCCTGCCTCTGTCGTAAAAGAATTGATAGAAAACTCCATTGATGCAGGTGCTACTTCAATTACACTGCTATTAAAAGATGCTGGAAAAACATCAATTCAGGTAATTGATGACGGAAAAGGAATGAGTGCTACCGATGCTCGCATGAGTTTTGAACGTCATGCTACTTCAAAAATTAAAGACGCACAAGATTTATTTAATTTAAGTACCAAAGGATTTCGGGGTGAAGCCTTAGCCTCTATTGCCGCCATTGCGCATGTTGAACTAAAAACAAAACAAGAAAACGATGAATTAGGTACGCTACTAAAAATCGAAGGTAGCGAAGTTACTGCTCAAGAAGTAGTTGCTACTGCAAAAGGAACTAGCATTGCTGTTAAAAACTTGTTTTTTAACATACCTGCTCGTCGTAACTTTTTAAAATCAGACACTGTTGAAACGCGTCATATTGTCGACGAATTTCAACGTGTAGCGCTAGCCCATCCTAACATTTCTTTTTTATTGCATCACAATAACAACGAAGTGTATCATTTAAAAAAGAGCAACCTTCGCAAACGCATTGTTGCCATTTTTGGGGCTAAAATGAATGAAAAATTGGTTCCTATTAACGAGCAAACGGATATCATGACGGTAAACGGATTTGTTGCAAAACCTGAATTTGCCAAGAAAAAACGTGGCGAACAATTCTTTTTTGTGAACAATCGCTTTATAAAAAGTTCGTATTTGAATCATGCTGTGGTAAATGCTTTTGAAGGCTTGCTTGAGAATGGGGCACATCCGTCGTATTTCTTATATTTAGAAGTACCACCAAATACCATCGATATAAACATTCACCCTACCAAGACAGAAGTGAAGTTTGATAATGAAAAAGCCTTATACGCAATTTTACGTGCTACTGTAAAACACAGCTTGGGACAGTATAATGTAGCACCCGTATTAGATTTTGACAGGGATGCTTCGTTAGACACGCCTTATAATTACAGTAAAAAAAGTAGTACTTCGGTACCACCCATTACGGTAGACCCAACCTTTAATCCGTTTAAAACCGAAACAAATTATCAAGAAACTTCTAGTTCTGGTAATTTATCAAAAGGTAACAGCAAGCACAGTTACCAATCTAATTTTAAAAAAGACACAGGAAGCTGGGAAGCATTGTACGCAAATATTGATACTACTGAACCTGATACACAAGAGCAGCTCTTTGAAGTTGAACAAGAAACCGAAACTGGAAAAACCTTCCAAATTCAAAAAAAATACTTGTTAAGTTCTATCAAATCTGGAGTAGTACTTATCAACCAATCGTTGGCACATCAACGTATTTTGTATGAAGAGTTTTTAGAGAATATCACCGTAAAAGAAGCAAGTAGCCAACAATTGTTATTCCCTGTGAATATTTCTTTTTCTTCGGCAGACATAGAAATGATTTACAGTATTAAAGCCGATTTAGAAAGTGCTGGTTTTATGTTTGATGAGTTTACGAAAGAAAGTGTAGTCATTGCTGGAATTCCAACTTCGATTAGCGAAAGTCAAATTACCCTTATTTTAGAGCAATTGTTAGACGATATGAAGCTTGAAGTACCCGATACCAGCTTTAGTCATTTTGATGTTATGGCGAAATCATTTGCCAAATCGTTAGCTATTAAAACAGGGACCTCTTTAAACGCTAAAGAACAAGAAAATCTTGTCAATAATTTATTCTCTTGCAAAGAACCTTCTGTTTCACCCTTTGGTAAACCTACGTTTAAAACCTTAACTTTACACGAAATAGACACTATTTTTAACCAATAAAAAACAGTATGCCTAAATTAACACAAGCTGTAAAGCACCTGATAATAATAAATACTTTATTCTTTATAGCTACTTATTATATAATAGATAGTAGAATTTTAATCGAATGGTTTTCTCTATTCTCAACTGAAAGTCCATTTTTCAAATACTGGCAAGTTGCTACATCGATGTTTATGCATGGTAGCTTTTCTCATATTCTATTTAATATGTTCGCCTTATGGATGTTTGGTAGTACACTTGAAAGCGTTTGGGGAACAAAAAAATTTATTACCTTCTATTTTCTAACTGGAATTGGATCCGCTATTCTTTATCTTTTAATTAAGTATATTCAAATTCAATACGTTATAGATGATTATTCAGCCGAAGAAATTAATATAGTTTTAACAAAAGGAGCAGAAGCTATTATGAATGGCAAAAATTTTACTGATGAAAATTTAGCTAATTTAAACGCCTTAATAAACACCCCTACTTTAGGTGCATCAGGCGCCATCTCAGGGCTACTCATGGCATTTGGGGTTTTATTTCCAAATGTAGAATTAATGTTAATTTTCATCCCAATCCCTATAAAAGCTAAATACTTTATACCATTACTTATTGTGTATGAATTGACAATGGAACTAGCTGGATTTTCTTGGGATAACATCGCTCATCTAGGACACCTAAGCGGTATGATTATTGGGTATATACTCATAAAATACTGGAAAAAAATCAATTCAAATTCCGTTAATTTTACTTTTGTAAAAAGATTTCATATAAAATGACGCTACTTGAAAATATAAAATATCGATTTAAAAATGCAGGAATTGTTGAACAACTAATCCATATAAACTTAGCTGGTTTTTTACTCGTACACCTTGCGAATGTGTTTGGATTTTTCTTTAAATCAAACACCAATTTTTTAGTTAAATGGTTTACCTTACCCGCTAGTTTTGATGATTTTATCGTAAAACCTTGGACGATTATTACCTACGGTTTTTTACACACCAACTTTTTACACATTCTATTTAACTTAATCGCCTTGTTTTATATTGGCAACTTATTCAAGCACTATTTTACTTCAAAACAACTGCTCAATTTTTATGTATTAGGAACGTTGTTTGGCGGTGTTGTTTTTATGGCGAGTTACAATTTTTTTCCTGTTTTTTCAGGCGATATAGACGATAGTGTTTTGTTAGGAGCTTCCGCAGGAATTTCTGCCATATTTATTGGTATTGCTACCTACATGCCGAATTACGAGTTAAAATTCCCGCTCATCGGCTTTGTTAAACTATGGGTATTGGCTTGTGTGTGGATAGCTTTTGATATCATTCAAATACCTACAGGAAATGCTGGAGGGCACTTAGCACATTTAGGAGGTGCTTTATTCGGTTTTTTTTATGTGCGCAGTGCCAGTAACAAAGAATTGGATATATTTACCGCTATAAATAAACTTTTTAAAAAAAAGGATCAAAAACTTACAACCGTATACAATTCTGGTAATAAAACATCTAGTAATAAAACATCTAAAAGTGTTATTAACAAAACAAAAAATCAAGAAAAGATTGACGCTATTTTAGATAAAATTGGCAAATCAGGATATGATACGTTGAGTAAAGATGAAAAGGAGTTTTTATTTAAACAAGGGAAAAATTAAATGAAAAAATATTCGATACTACATAAAATCTTATTTTTTATAAATTCAGTATTTGCAGCACTGCTGTTGCTGTCGTATGCCTTACCCTTTATATCACCTAAAACCATTCCTATTCTATCTGTTTTGAGTTTATTTGTACCTCTTTTAATGATTGTAAATGGTTGTTTTTTTGTGTACTGGCTTATTAAATTACACAAGAATATCTTGGTGTCTCTTCTTGTGCTGGTTATCGGATGGTTTACCACATCTCCGCTTATTAAATTTTCTAATAAAGAAGTGATACTGAATAACGATTTAAAAGTGATGAGTTACAATGTTCGCTTGTTTAACCATTACAGACACGAAGAAGAGATTACCACGGAACAAAAAATTTACGAGTTTATTAATAACGAAGACCCAGATGTGATTGCCATACAAGAATTTTATAATTCTGAATTGTTAGATATTCGTCTTCCCCATAAATATATCAAGACAAAAAGCGATAAAGATAAATTCGGACTTGCTATTTATTCAAAGCATCCAATAGTAAATACAGGTTCGTTAAATTTTGAACACAGTGCTAACAATACCATTTTCGCTGATATTGCTGTAAATACAGATACTATTAGGGTATACAACGTACATTTAGAATCGTTAAAAATAAATCCTAAAAAAGAAAACTTTGGAGAAAAAAATTCAGAGCGTTTGTTAAAACGTTTAGAGAATGGTTTTGTGAAACAGGTGGATCAAGTTGAGCTTATTTTACAACATGAGTACGCATGGAAAAATAAAAAAATAATTTGTGGCGATTTTAATAACACCGCCTATTCTTGGGCATACAAACAGTTGGCAGACGATAAAAAAGATGCTTTTATTGAATGTGGTATCGGGTTAGGGAAATCTTTTCGTTACATCTATCCTGTACGTATCGACTTTATGCTTACAGACACCGAAGCCACGATCAATCAATTCAAAACCTACAGCGATATAGAATTCTCAGACCACTACCCTATTATGACCCGATTACACTGGTAAAAATTATTTTTTCTGATTTAAAAGTGTATTTTTACCGCTCTCATAAAACAACTATTTATGACACAACATTATGATGTTGCCATTGTAGGAAGTGGACCATCTGGTGCTTCTGCGGCTTTTTACCTCGCTCAAAATGGGATTTCAACAGTAATTATTGAAAAAGAAACACTACCTCGCTATAAAACATGCGGTGGAGGTTTTGTTTTTAGAGGTCGTAAAAATCTTCCTTTTGACATTAAGGAGGTCGTGGAAAAAGAATTTCACACGGTAGATATTTATTTAGGAAAAAAACTACATTTTCAAACACATAGAGAAGATCCAACCATTTCTATGATTATGAGAGACTCTTTTGACAACCTGATCACCCAGAAAGCAAAAGAATTTGGTGCTACCTTGCTAGACAATCACAAATTAACAGGACTTTCTTTTTCTGATGATGTGATTACTTTAGAAACATCTTATTGAAAAAATATGAGCAGCATTTTAGTGAAACAATGGTAAATGTTTTCCACGCAAAAAGAAGTTACCCCAAAGACGTTAAAAAAGCAATTACTGAAAGAATAAGAAATACCGTAAAAAAGCCTTTTACAAGGCTACTTTTTTATTTTTACCCAATCTATTTTTTCACTTGTTCTTTAAAAATGAACGTTCATTACAAATGAATGAAATAGTATTGTAACTTTACTGTAACTTGCAGTAGTTTTTTTATTAAGATGATTTTAATGAAAAATTGATACTATTATCTAAAGAGTTTGGTATAAAATATAAATGAACTAAAAATTTATCCTATGGCATTCTTAACTAAGGTTATTTACAACAATACATCAAGTAACGCAACTAGTACTATTTTTAGTTTTTATAGTTAAAATTCATAATTCGCAACTCATAATTTATAATTGCACTAGACACCTGTATATAATGACCACTACCTCATACCTACAACTTCCTTTTCAATTTGATACCAACAAACTTTTACACGATTATTCCTTGGTGGTCAATCAACATTGGGTTCCTCATTTTAACACCGATGGATATGAGGGTGAGTGGAAAGCCATTCCGCTATATGCTAGCAATGGTGACGCTTCTAATATTTTTGCTTTTCTCAACCATAATGAAGCCATTTTAGAAACTCCTATAATGAAAAATTGTAGTGAGTTTAAAAAAGTAATAAACACAATTCAATGCCCTATTTTATCAGCTCGTTTGTTGCGATTGGGCGTAGGAGCCGAAATAAAACCTCATCGAGATTATAAACTAGGATATGAAGACGGTAATTTTCGCCTACATATTCCCATTATAACCAACAATAAGGTTCAGTTCATATTAAATAATGAAAAGTTGTGCATGCTTTCTGGAGAATGTTGGTATACAAACGTAAACTATATCCACTCCGTTAGCAATTATGGAAATGAAGATCGTGTGCATTTAGTTATCGATTTTGAAAGAAATGAATGGTCAGATAAGTTATTCTTTTCATTGGCTTCAAAAGAAAGTTTTCAACCTATACCCAAAAAAACTGAGTCGCCAGAAACAATGCGTTTGATGATTGAAGAATTAAAACTCCAAAACACACCAGCGGCCACGCAGCTAATTTTAGAATTAGAACAACAGGTATTAAAACTATCAAAAGAGTAACATTATTTTATAGAAGCATTATGAATTTAAAAAAAGAATTACTCCGTATTGCATCTGTTTTTTTAGAAGATACTACAGATTATTTGAAGCTATCTGCTGCTATTAAAGAATATAAAAATATGTTACTACAAAGTATTGAGAGTGACATGGAACAAGAGGATTGTAAAAGCCATATCTACTTTGAAAACGGAGTAGCTATTGGCACAAAATGGGCGATGCTATGTATTGACGATATGCTAAGGACTAAGAAGTTTATCAGAGGAATTGATATGGCTATAAAAGATCAGATGCACCAAAAAGATACTCTTCGCATTCTATACGCTGGTACAGGACCTTTTGCAACACTCCTATTGCCTCTTATGGTAAAGTATGCCGAGTACAACATACATTACGATTTATTAGAAATAAACCCTTTGAGTTTTAAAAGCTTAAAAGAAATAATAAAAAAACTAAACATAGAAACTTGCAATATTACCTTTATAAATGATGATGCTACAAAATATGCAATACCCACCAACGCTTGTCCAGACATTATTGTAAGTGAAACGATGCAACTTGCATTAGACAAAGAACAACAAGTATCTATATTTTATAACTTAACAAAACAAGCGCATCCAAACACCGTCTTTATCCCCGAAAAAATAGACTTATTTATCGGTACAAGAATCAAGGGTATTGATGAGCTTGATACGCAACAAAAACGCTATCAAAAACACCATAAAGTATTCGAGGTTAGCAAACAAGCGATGAAATCTAACGATTGGATAATCGATAAAACCTCTGGTAAATTAGATTTTGCACAAAGACATACAGTACTAACCGATAAAGAGCTTTCTACAGCAAGTGAAATTGTAGTGATGACAGAAATTACTATCTATAAAGACATACAACTAACCTTGAACGAAAGCGGTTTAACCATTCCTAAATATATTAAAGATGTTTCTGAAAACAAAGATAAAACTATGACTATCGAATCTCAATATATCATTGGTTCAGAACCTAAACTTAGTTTAAAAACTTCTTCTAATCAACTTACTTGAGAACATATTTTATAACCTGAAAGTTACTCTTGCTTATATACTCTTTTTAAATCCAACAAATCAATAGGATTGATTCCCAGCCCATGTACATTTTTCTGTGTAAAACGAATTACCTCATCGTAATACAATGGTACAACAGGTGCTTCAGCAATAATAATACTATCCATCTGCTGATAGAGTTCATATCGCCTTTCGATACTTACTTCTTTAATAGATTGCTCGTATAAAGTATCAAAAAAATCATTTTTAAAATGTGTGTAATTCGGTCCGTTAGGCGTAAAGTTTTTGCTATAAAAAAGTGATAGGTAATTTTCAGCATCGGGATAATCGGCAATCCAACTAGCCCTAAAAATAGGCAGCTTTCCGTTTGCTTTTCCCTGACGCAATGTTGAAGGCGGAATCACATCTACTTTTGTAGCGATGCCTATTTTTTGCAATTCTCGTTGCATAAATTCACACAAATCTAAATAGTTACTATTGGTTGTAATAGTTATTTGTGGATTTTCATCTCCAGTTTCTCGTTTGTATTGGGCCACCAACTTCTTGGCTTCTTCGGGTTTATACGAATACCCTTGTTGCTTATTAAACGAGGGTAAACCTTTGGGTATAAATCCGCTTGTGGCAGGACTCCCTATTCCATTTCGTAAGAATTTAATCATCTTCTCCCTATCAAAACCATAATTTATGGCTTGTCGTATTAGTTTTGATTTTGTCGGGTATTCCGTTGCTCCATCCAAATAAATTCCTAAATATTCTGTATTCAAATACGCCCCTTTTTGCATGTTAATAGTAGGTATATATTTTTCTTTCAAACTTCCATCAGTATGTAAAATATCGTCTTTATACGAAGCATCTAAACTTTTCATAAAATCGATATTCCCTTGAATAAACTGTAAAAATTCACTTTGTTTGTCGGGTAAAAAAGTAACTGCCACAGCCTCTAAATACGGAAGCTGTTTTCCGTTGGTATCTTTTTCAAAATACAGCGGATTTCTTCGCAATACCAACTTCGTATTCTCTACCCATAATTTAAACTGAAAAGGTCCTGTACCTATCGGATTTGCTCTAAAGTCGCTTCCAAAGTAATCAACAGCTTCTTTGGGAACAACCGAACAATATTTCATTGCCAACAAACCTAAAAAAGGCGGAAAAGCTTGTTTTAAATGAATCGTGAATGTTGAATCATTCTTCGCTTTAAAACTAGCTACATTTTGCAATACCCAACCACCCGGAGAAGCTACATTTTTATCGAGCAAGCGACGAAAAGAATATTCAAAATCTTGGGCATCAACCTTCCTTGTTGAATCGTTTCCAAAGAGTTTATGTTTGTGAAACAACACATCGTTCCTAAGATGAAACTCATAGATTTTTCCATCTTCAGAAATGGTCCAGTTTTTAGCTATGGAAGGTTGTACTTGTAAGCTATCGTCCAACGCTACCAACCCGTTGTATAGCTGATGTACAGCCCAGATATTTCGCTGATCTTTGGCAAAAGCAGGATCGAGAGAAGTGATGTTGGAGTGCTCGTTGTAACGAAACACTTGCGAATCGTTGAATCTTGTTGTTTTTTTTCCGCAGGAAATGAATACAAGTAAAGTGGATAATAAAAAGTGAACAATGAAAAGTGAAAAGCGATAAGTGGAACGTGGAAAGCGATAAGTGGAAAGCGATAAGTGATAAGTGAAAAGCGGGAAACGAAAAAATGGTCTCAACGACACTCTAACCAACCCATTCTCTGCTCTCTGCTCTCTGCTCTCTCCTCTCTGCTCTCTGCTCTCTTCTCTATTAACTATCATAAATTCAATTCATATTTAGTTTCTGGCAAGCCGATATCGTCACTTACAAATTTTGCTATCGCAACAAAATGAAAGCGTTCCAATATTTTAGCTGAGGCAATATTTTCATCTACCACACAGCCAACAAGTTTTTTCATTCCTATCGACCTGCAATACCGTATCAACCCTTCACAAAGTTCAGTCGCATAACCATTGCCCCAATACCGTTCTATGAATCGATATCCTATTTCATCAGTACCTTCGTCATCTTTTACCAAAGCAACCGTACCTAAAAAGTGAGTATCTGATTTTCGCTCTACGGCATAAATCCAAAAATCGTTTTCTTTATGCGTATACCGTGCTATTAACTGTTGTAAATCCTCTTTACTCTCTTCTAAATTTTTAGGTTCTCCAGTAGCGTATTGCAATACGTTCGGGTTCCTTTCTAACTCATAAAAAGGTTCTATATCAGTAACTTGAAGCTTTCGAATAAGTAATCTTTTCGTTTCAAAAATCATGAATATTATCGTACTTTTGCAAACCCAAAACTGTTTAAAACAGTAATTGATTAAATAAACGATACGAACTTCTTAAAAATTAAAGACTTGTACAAGGCTTTTGTTTTTTATTTAGGACAGCGATAAGATGAATGCAGATAAAAAAGTAGCTTTTTACACCCTAGGTTGTAAATTAAATTTTTCTGAAACTTCAACCATTGCCAGAAACTTTGTCAATGAAGGTTTTGAGCGTGTTGAATTTGAAGAAAAGGCAGATATCTATGTAATAAATACTTGCTCGGTAACAGACAATGCTGACAAACGTTTTAAAAGTATTGTAAAAGCTGCATTAAAGAAAAATGAAGAGGCTTTTGTAATTGGCGTAGGATGCTATGCACAATTAAAACCCGAAGAATTGGCTGCCGTTGATGGGGTAGATTTAGTGCTAGGAGCTACTGAAAAATTCAACGTAACTAGCTACATTAACGACTTAACCAAAAATGACATTGGCGAAGTACACTCTTGCGAAATTGAAGATGCCGATTTTTATGTAGGCTCCTACTCTATTGGCGACCGTACACGTGCTTTCTTAAAAGTGCAAGATGGTTGCGATTATAAGTGTACCTATTGCACGATTCCGCTAGCACGTGGAATTTCACGTAGTGATACCTTAGAAAACGTATTGAAAAATGCGCAAGAAATTTCTGAAAAAGGAATCAAAGAAATTGTGTTAACAGGAGTTAATATTGGCGACTACGGAAAAGGGGAATTCGGAAACAAAAAACACGAACATACATTTTTAGAGTTGGTACAAGCCTTAGATAAAGTTACAGGCATTCATCGTTTACGAATCTCTTCTATTGAACCCAACCTATTAAAAGACGAAACGATTGAATTTGTTGCAAATTCAAACACGTTTGTTCCGCATTTTCACATTCCACTACAATCTGGTAGTGATGAGTTATTGAAAAAAATGAAGCGTCGCTACTTACGAAAAGTGTATACCGATAGAGTTACTAAAATTAAAGAAGTAATGCCCAATGCTTGTATTGGTGTAGATGTTATTGTAGGGTTTCCAGGAGAAACCGATGCATTATTTTTAGAAACGTACAATTATTTAGCCGATTTAGATATTTCGTATCTGCATGTTTTTACCTATTCTGAAAGACCCAATACAGAAGCTATTGAAATGAGCGATGTGGTACCTAAAAAAACACGTGCAAAACGTAGTAAAATGCTACGCGGATTGTCTGTTAAAAAACGAAGAGCTTTTTATGAAAGTCAACTTGGAAACACCCTAACCGTACTATTTGAAAGTGAAAACAAAGAGGGATATATCCATGGATTTACCGAAAACTATGTAAAAGTAAAAACTCCTTGGAATCCTGAATTAGTCAATACCTTACACACGATTACTTTAACGAAAATTGACGAAGACGGTTTGGTACGTTTTAACTTTGTAAATACAAAAGTGACGGCTTAATCTTTGTACAAAACTAAAGAAGTTCGATGTACTACACATTTTTTGTAAGCTTTTCTTAAAAAATCATTTAAAAGCATCCTTCCGACCAAATCAAAAAAACGGTCATTCCTAGACAAAAGACAAAAAATTATCAAGCAAATGTAATGACTGACAGCTATAAAATTATTTTTAAGAGCAAGCTGGTTAAAACTAGATTTTTTGTCTTGTTTTATCCTGAGCATAGCTGAAGGATTTTCATCAATGGAAAAAGAAAAATAGCTAAGAAAAAAGAGTATGCTATGTAAAATCTAAGTCGTTAAGAAAAACCTCATTCCGAACGACAAAGAAAAATCTCACCCACTAGAGTTAATAACATTATTAAAAGTACTTAACACACGAATTATTCACTAATTACTCTTTTTTAGCCACTATTACCTTTTATCAAGTAAAACGACCTTTAGATAAAAAGAAGCTGCCTTTAGTTTATTTCAAAGACAAAAACAATTTTCTCCAACTTATATTTAAGTGGTCAAATCAGGTTTTTTTAATAGAATCTCTGAGTTGCACATTATAAAGAATCAATAACTAATAAATAATCAATAGACTATTGAGATAACAATACTATAAACAACTTTCTAATCAATGCTAACAATCAACGATTGGTAAAATTTTCTTAAAGAAAAGTTCCCCTATATTATTCTTCTTCTCAATGAGTCTAAATAAATCAACAGACTCAAACAATGGAAAATAATTACACGTTTTCAATACGGATATTTAAAATAGCCTTTCTGTATGCACTTTTATTGAGCCTATCATTGCATGCAGCAGCGTTTACAAGCAATGAACCGAGTACAAGCATCTATGTAGACGATGCCTTACCAGAGGCAAAAACATTAATTAGTGCTCCTGATCATACAGATACTACAACCACTCACCTTTTTTCGCATGGTCGTTCAGGAGCACTTTTTATTGAAGGGCAATGGAGAAACCCCGAAGAAATTGTTCGGTGGATTCGCAAAACACAACTCATCAAAGGCAGTAGACACCTTAACATCTACGGTTGCGAATTTGCTAAAGGCGAAAAAGGAGCAGCAGCAGTTGCCTATCTAGAGAACAATTTAAACATTACCATCTCCGCCTCTATCAATATTACGGGTAAAGATGGCGATTGGATTTTGGAAGCTGGTAATACCTATAACAAACCTTTAAATATAAATTATTCATTCAATTTACAGGATACCGATACCGATGCTATTGTAGATAATCTTGATTTGGATGACGATAACGATGGAATTACAGATAGTTCAGAAAGAACTAATACTAGCACCTCGTTGCTATCCTATAATCACAATGATAATAATGCAGCTAATCATACGGCGCCATCAATCATGAATTCTAGTATCATTGCATCTGCTGAATACTATACAACTGGACCTGGTATTACTGGAACACGTATTGCTAAAAGAGCTAGTATTTCGAATATAAACGCAACTAGTTTAACACAAGCTCGAAATCTTGGTGAATATATACAAATGAGGTTTACAACCCAAGGTTCGCCAGCTTACATAGGATCATTCCTCTACCAATTTGGAATGAGAAGTGGTAATTCTGCTTATCGTATAGGTGTTGATATTTCTGATAATAATTTTGTAACCTACACCAACATTGCAGCTAATGTTTCTGTTGGTACCACTGGGACAACTCAAGTTTATTATAATTATAACCGCGAGTACTTTTTAAGACCAAATACCACCTACACTATTAGATTTTACTTTTTTAGTTCTAGTAGTGGAACTGCTTATTTCGACGACCACCGTTTTGCAGCTTATGATGCTAAGGATACCGATGGCGATACATTGCCCGATCATCTAGACTTAGATTCCGACAACGACGGTTGTTTTGATGTTGCAGAATCTGGTGGATTAGATGGAAATAACGATGGTATTTTAGATAACGGAAGTACCACACCCCCAGCAGTAGTAGTAGATGGAAATGGACAGGTAACCAACGGTACGGGCGGTTACAATGGTTTAGCAACTAATCAACCAGAGTATAATGCTACCGCCTTAAGTACCACAGCCACGCCTCAGGATCAAACAGTTACCAACGCCGCCCCTGCAAGTTTTTCGGTAACTACAAGTGCCGCTACAGCAACAAGTTATACTACGGGTACGCCAGTATATGGCACCCCTGGCAATGCCGATGCAGGCATTACCTACCAGTGGTATCTAGGCGACCCCAATGCAAGTGGCACACCCTTAAGTGATACGGGTGTGTATTCAGGAACCAATAGTGCTACCTTAACGATAAGTAATACTTCAAGCTTGTACGATAATGCCTATTATGTGGTACTTACCCACACAAACAATGTGTGTATAGAAGAAACCTATTCGGCCTTATTACTAGCAAATCCTTGCGATCCTCTTGCTTCAGGCAATACCGACACCGATGACGATGGCGTTGCAGATATCTGTGATCTCGATGACGACAATGATGGGATTTTGGATGTGAATGAAAGTTGTATAATAGCACCAAGTTCAACAGCCGAAGAAAGTTTTGAAGATGGAACGAATATTCCAAACGGCTCAACTCCTAACCAAAATTGGAGTTCAAATTTTAATTTTGTGGCTAACGGATCCGATGTCGATTTTCAGACGCGCAGTCCTGACTATGTAAGAGACGTAGAAGGATCTAATCATTATGATCCACCTCCAAATGGTAGTTTTAGCTTTGGAGCTTTACTTTGTGATAACGATAATGCTACAACTAGTGGAGGCGATGGACTTGGTTTTATTATTTCACAAGCCTCTATAATATCAGATGGTATTGCAGTTGGTAGTCAATTCAATTTTTCTTTTGAATATGCTCCAGGACACCATTACACTCCTCAAGGTTTTGACTGGGAAGCCGATGTTGATACCAGAATTGCAGTATGGTATTTAAATGTTGCTCCAGGTTCAGTTACTGCATTCACAGATTTACCAGTTACGCCAACTGAAAATGTACTACCAGGAGACTTTGTTTCTGCTGGGTTGTTAAATGGATATAAAATAATGTCCCCTAATAGTTGGAATACATTTACAGGATCTTTGAATTGGACAGGAGGTGATATTATTTTTGCCGTTCAAGTGTTAAAAGGAGCAACTACTGCTGATTTAAAAGAGATCGCTTTTGTTGATAATTTCATTTTTCAAGTTGATGGAAGTTCAGCTTGTAGTGATAGCGACCTAGATGGTACCCCAGATTACTTAGACTTAGACTCCGACAACGATGGTTGTTTTGATGTGGTAGAATCTGGTGGATTAGATGGCAATAACGATGGTATTTTAGATGACGGAAGTACCACACCCCCAGCAGTAGTAGTAGATGGAAATGGACAGGTAACCAACGGTACGGGAGGTTATGA
The DNA here is from genome assembly GCF_029853675.1 of Tenacibaculum tangerinum. Classification (NCBI taxonomy): domain Bacteria; kingdom Pseudomonadati; phylum Bacteroidota; class Flavobacteriia; order Flavobacteriales; family Flavobacteriaceae; genus Tenacibaculum; species Tenacibaculum tangerinum. Next base: position 1,260,637 of record NZ_CP122539.1, read on the forward strand.
TGGTTTAGCAACCAATCAACCAGAGTATAATGCTACCGCCTTAAGTACCACAGCCACGCCTCAGGATCAAACAGTTACCAACGCCGCACCTGCAAGTTTTTCGGTAACTACAAGTGCGTCTACAGCAACAAGTTATACTGCGGGTACGCCAGTATATGGCACCCCTGGCAATGCCGATGCAGGCATTACCTACCAATGGTATTTAGGCGACCCCAATGCAAGTGGCATACCCTTAAGTGATACGGGTGTGTATTCAGGAACCAGCACGGCTACCTTAGCTATAAGCGACACTTCAAGCTTGTACGGCAATGCCTATTATGTGGTGATTGGCCATACAGACAATGTGTGTATAGAAGAAACCTATTCGGCCTTTTTACTAGCAGATCCTTGCGATCCTATTGCTTCAGGCAATACCGACACCGATGACGATGGCGTTGCAGATATCTGTGATCTCGATGACGACAATGATGGGATTTTGGATGTGAATGAATATGGCGATCTAATTGAACTTACTCCGGCAAATTTGGGTTTGGGTCTTGATGAAGTAAACGCTACTGTGACAAATGTAGATATAAGTAATTTATTAGGATTACCTGCAGGCACCATTCTAGTATCGGGAACTGGAATTCATACAGGAGGTGCTGCTGCACCAACTAATTTTTGGAGCGGGTCAGGTAGACCAGTAACAAACATCCAAATAACTACATTACCGGGTTATGGCGTATACACGCAATTTATTATTGATGGTGCTTTAGATCCTTTTGACGTTGAAGAACTCATTAGTAACGATGGTGTGTCTTACACACGTTTTGCAGGGGAAGTTACACCCCCGGCAAATGTGTTATACTTTGATTATGGTGTCGAGAACACCAGTGGCGTAACTTATGAACCGTTTGTTTTAGATAATGTTGGTTTTAAGTCTAATGCACCTGTTTCCAATTTTTCCTTTTATAACCTAAAAGCTAATCCACAGATTTCAAACTTTAAAATTTATATAGTTCCACCCCTAGATACCGATGATGATGGATTACCAAACCACCTCGACCTCGACTCCGACAACGATGGTTGTTTTGATGTGGTAGAATCTGGTGGATTAGATGGCAATAACGATGGTATTTTAGATGATGGAAGTAACACACCCCCAGCCGTAGTAGTAGATGGAAATGGACAGGTAACCAACGGTACGGGAGGTTATGATGGCGCTACAGGCAATGAGTACAGTGCCATAGCGCTAAACACTACTGCTACACCACAGGACCAAACAGTTACCAACGCCGCCCCTGCAAGTTTTTCGGTAACTACAAGTGCGTCTACAGCAACAAGTTATACTGCGGGTACGCCAGTATATGGCACCCCTGGAAATGCCGATGCAGGGATTACCTACCAATGGTACCTAGGCGACCCCAATACAAGTGGCACACCCTTAAGTGATACGGGTGTGTATTCAGGAACCAGCACGGCTACCTTAACTATAAGCGACACTTCAGTGCTCTACGGTAATGCCTATTATGTGGTGATTGGTCATACCAATTATGTATGTACAGAAACCTATTCAGCCGTTTTATTGGCAGATAGTTGTGATCCTATTGCCTCAGGCAATACCGATACCGACAACGATGGCGTTGCAGATATCTGTGATCTCGATGACGACAATGATGGGATTTTGGATGTGAATGAGCAAAGTACTTGCGCAAACCCTACTATTGATTTAGTAGGCTTAGTAGATGACTTTGGAACTGGAACCACCAGGACTGAAACACAATATATATCAAGCACATATACATTCGAACCATCAGGACAAGTAAATGACGGTGAATATATAGTGATTAACAATACCGGATTTATCGGTGCTTGGGGTACATGGCAGCTTCCTAATATTATTGAAGACCATACTCCAGGAGATACAAATGGTAAGATGCTTCTTGTTAATGCAGCGGTAGCTCCAGGAGAATTTTACAGAAGAAACCTAACTGGTTTTTTGCCGAATTCAACAATGGAATTAAGATTTTGGGCGAGAGACATCTGTCCATCCTGCCCTACTAGACCGAATATAACGTATTCAATACGGGATATGAGCGACAATATATTGGCAACAGCCAATACAGGAGATTTTACAAGTTCTCAATGGGAAGAATTCGTTTTAACAGCAAATTCTGGGGCCAATAATCAATTACAATTTGTCCTCATAAATAATCAAAATAATTCAAGTGGTAATGATCTTGTAATAGATGACATTTCATTTAGCAATAAGGTATGTGACACAGACCAAGATGGTATACCAGATCATTTAGATGAAGACTCCGATAACGATGGCTGCCCCGATGTGGTAGAATCTGGTGGATTGGATACTAATAACGATGGTGTATTAGACGGTACAGGCTTCGCTTCTAGTGGTACAGTAGAAGGTGGTACTGGCGGTTACAATGGTGCTAATGGTACAGAAACGGTAAGTGATGTCATTTCGAATGTTGCCATAGCCCCCAGCCCTGCAGCGGTTTGTCTAGGCAGTGATATTACACTCACAGCCACACCTACAGGCCTTCGCGTAACCGATTTTGGACCTACCGGAGCCACCACAGACGATACGACCATTCCTATTCCTGCTGGAGATTATGTGTACCGTTGGTACGATACTACAGCACCTGCCACTACATTAAGTACAGCAAGCACATTAGATCTAACCAATGTCACAACAAATGGCACATACGCCGTAGAAGTAAGTACTAATAATAATACTTTTAGTGCAGACAATACTGGTTGTGGGCTTGAACAAACCATTACCGTAACAGTAAACCCATTACCCACAGCACCAACTATAAATCCTGTTAATGCGACTATATGTGCAGGAGATGACGCCGTATTTACAGTGTCAGGAGACTCTGGAGCTGTTGTAAGTTACGACGGTGCCGCTACAGGTACAGTAACTCTAGGTGCAGGCGGAACAGCAACAATTACAGTTCCTAGTGTATCTTCGGAAACTACCATTAACGTAACGGATAGTACCAATCCAACTACGGGTTGTATTATACCTTTAACAGGTGTTAGCGCAACGGTCTCGGTAGTTTACAAGCCCATACTCACCGTAGGAGATATGACCTGTGATGCCACTACCTATACTGTGAACTACATTTCAGACGGAGCTACCATTACCGCTTCGGGGGGTACGGTTGATCCCATTACCAATACCATTACAGGTATTGCCTTAGGCGATGATATTACCATTACCGCAAGCAATGGCGCTGGATGTGATACCACCATCAGTGTGACAGGTCCTGATACCTGTCCGACAGATTGTGTGCAACCAGACCTAAGCCTAGGACAAGCCGTATGTGACGGAGTGGGCGCAACAACCTATACCGTAAGCTATACCGAAAATACAGGGGCTACCCTACTGGTGGTAGGCGGTACCGATAACAACAACGGAACCATTACTGGTAACATCGGTACCAATATGACCGTAACAGCTACCAATGGAAACTGTGAACTCTCACTCGCAGTAACCAGTCCCGTAGCCTGTGACGATCCTTGTGAAAATACAGCCATCAGTATCGGAGGTACCTCGTGTGCTACCGATGGAAGTGCTACTTACGATGTTACCTTTACCGCTACTGCGGGTGCCACGGTAACTGCCTCGGTAGGAACCGTAGGTGCAGGCGTGGTAACCGACATTCCTAGTGGAACCGAAGTCGTACTTACCGTAAGCTTCCCAGGGTGTGCAGAGAATACCGTGGTGACTGTACCGAGTGCAGATTGTCCGCTATGTGATTTACCTGTACTGACTGTGGGCGAGATCACCTGTGATGCCACTACCTATACTGTGAACTACATTTCAGACGGAGCTACCATTACCGCTTCGGGGGGTACGGTTGATGCCACTACCAATACCATTACAGGTATTGCCTTAGGCGATGATATTACCATTACCGCAAGCAATGGCGCTGGATGTGATACCACCATCAGTGTGACAGGTCCTGATACCTGTCCGACAGATTGTGTGCAACCAGACCTAAGCCTAGGACAAGCCGTATGTGACGGAGTGGGTGCAACAACCTATACCGTAAGCTATACCGAAAATACAGGGGCTACCCTACTGGTGGTAGGCGGTACCGATAACAACAACGGAACCATTACCGGTAACATCGGTACCAATATGACCGTAACAGCTACCAATGGAAACTGTGAACTCTCACTCGCAGTAACCAGTCCCGTAGCCTGTGACGATCCTTGTGAAAATACAGCCATTAGTATCGGAGGTACCTCGTGTGCTACCGATGGAAGTGCTACTTACGATGTTACCTTTACCGCTACTGCGGGTGCCACAGTAACTGCCTCGGTAGGAACCGTAGGTGCAGGCGTGGTAACCGACATTCCTAGTGGAACCGAAGTCGTACTTACCGTAAGCTTCCCAGGGTGTGCAGAAAATACCGTGGTGACTGTACCGAGTGCAGATTGTCCGCTATGTGATTTACCTGTACTGACTGTGGGCGAGATCACCTGTGATGCCACTACCTATAGCATCACCTACTTCTCAGACGGAGCTACCATTACCGCTTCGGGGGGTACGGTTGATCCCACTACCAATACCATTACAGGTATTGCATTAGGCGATGATATTACCATTACCGCAAGCAATGGCGCTGGATGTGATACCACCATCAGTGTGACAGGTCCTGATACCTGTCCGACAGATTGTGTGCAACCAGACCTAAGCCTAGGACAAGCCGTATGTGACGGAGTGGGTGCAACAACCTATACCGTAAGCTATACCGAAAATACAGGGGCTACCCTACTGGTGGTAGGCGGTACCGATAACAACAACGGAACCATTACTGGTAACATCGGTACCAATATGACCGTAACAGCTACCAATGGAAACTGTGAACTCTCACTCGCAGTAACCAGTCCCGTAGCCTGTGACGATCCTTGTGAAAATACAGCCATTAGTATCGGAGGTACCTCGTGTGCTACCGATGGAAGCGCTACTTACGATGTTACCTTTACCGCTACTGCGGGTGCCACGGTAACTGCCTCGGTAGGAACCGTAGGTGCAGGCGTGGTAACCGACATTCCTAGTGGAACCGAGGTAGTCTTAACAGTAAGCTTCCCAGGGTGTGCAGAGAATACCGTGGTGACTGTACCGAGTGCAGATTGTCCGCTATGTGATTTACCTGTACTGACTGCGGGCGAGATCACCTGTGATGCCACTACCTATACTGTGAATTACTTCTCAGATGGAGCTACCATTACCGCTTCCGGGGGTACGGTTGATCCCACTACCAATACCATTACAGGTATTGCCTTAGGCGATGATATTACCATTACCGCAAGCAATGGCGCTGGATGTGATACCACCATCAGTGTGACAGGTCCTGATACCTGTCCGACAGATTGTGTGCAACCAGACCTAAGCCTAGGACAAGCCGTATGTGACGGAGTGGGTGCAACAACCTATACCGTAAGCTATACCGAAAATACAGGGGCTACCCTACTGGTGGTAGGCGGTACCGATAACAACAACGGAACCATTACTGGTAACATCGGTACCAATATGACCGTAACAGCTACCAATGGAAACTGTGAACTCTCACTCGCAGTAACCAGTCCCGTAGCCTGTGACGATCCTTGTGAAAATACAGCCATTAGTATCGGAGGTACCTCGTGTGCTACCGATGGAAGCGCTACTTACGATGTTACCTTTACCGCTACTGCGGGTGCCACAGTAACTGCCTCGGTAGGAACCGTAGGTGCAGGCGTGGTAACCGACATTCCTAGTGGAACCGAGGTAGTCTTAACAGTAAGCTTCCCAGGGTGTGCAGAAAATACCGTGGTGACCGTACCCAGTGCAGATTGTCCGCTATGTGATTTACCTGTACTGACTGTGGGCGAGATCACCTGTGATGCCACTACCTATACTGTGAATTACTTCTCAGATGGAGCTACCATTACCGCTTCGGGGGGTACGGTTGATGCCACTACCAATACCATTACAGGTATTGCCTTAGGCGATGATATTACCATTACCGCAAGCAATGGCGTTGGATGTGATACCACCATCAGTGTGACAGGACCTGATACCTGTCCGACAGATTGTGTGCAACCAGACCTAAGCCTAGGACAAGCCGTATGTGACGGAGTGGGTGCAACAACCTATACCGTAAGCTATACCGAAAATACAGGGGCTACCCTACTGGTGGTAGGCGGTACCGATAACAACAACGGAACCATTACTGGTAACATCGGTACCAATATGACCGTAACAGCTACCAATGGAAACTGTGAACTCTCACTCGCAGTAACCAGTCCCGTAGCCTGTGACGATCCTTGTGAAAATACAGCCATTAGTATCGGAGGTACCTCGTGTGCTACCGATGGAAGTGCTACTTACGATCTTACCTTTACCGCTACTGCGGGTGCCACGGTAACTGCCTCGGTAGGAACCGTAGGTGCAGGCGTGGTAACCGACATTCCTAGTGGAACCGAAGTCGTACTTACCGTAAGCTTCCCAGGGTGTGCAGAGAATACCGTGGTGACTGTACCGAGTGCAGATTGTCCGCTATGTGATTTACCTGTACTGACTGTGGGCGAGATCACCTGTGATGCCACTACCTATACTGTGAATTACTTCTCAGATGGAGCTACCATTACCGCTTCGGGGGGTACGGTTGATGCCACTACCAATACCATTACAGGTATTGCCTTAGGCGATGATATTACCATTACCGCAAGCAATGTCGCTGGATGTGATACCACCATCAGTGTGACAGGTCCTGATACCTGTCCGACAGATTGTGTGCAACCAGACCTAAGCCTAGGACAAGCCGTATGTGACGGAGTGGGTGCAACAACCTATACCGTAAGCTATACCGAAAATACAGGGGCTACCCTACTGGTGGTAGGCGGTACCGATAACAACAACGGAACCATTACTGGTAACATCGGTACCAATATGACCGTAACCGCTACCAATGGAAACTGTGAACTCTCACTCGCAGTAACCAGTCCCGTAGCCTGTGACGATCCTTGTGAAAATACAGCCATTAGTATCGGAGGTACCTCGTGTGCTACCGATGGAAGTGCTACTTACGATGTTACCTTTACCGCTACTGCGGGTGCCACAGTAACTGCCTCGGTAGGAACCGTAGGTGCAGGCGTGGTAACCGACATTCCTAGTGGAACCGAGGTAGTCTTAACAGTAAGCTTCCCAGGGTGTGCAGAAAATACCGTGGTGACTGTACCGAGTGCAGATTGTCCGCTATGTGATTTACCTGTACTGACTGTGGGCGAGATCACCTGTGATGCCACTACCTATACTGTGAATTACTTCTCAGATGGAGCTACCATTACCGCTTCGGGGGGTACGGTTGATGCCACTACCAATACCATTACAGGTATTGCCTTAGGCGATGATATTACCATTACCGCAAGCAATGGCGCTGGATGTGATACCACCATCAGTGTGACAGGTCCTGATACCTGTCCGACAGATTGTGTACAACCAGACCTAAGCCTAGGACAAGCCGTATGTGACGGAGTGGGTGCAACAACCTATACCGTAAGCTATACCGAAAATACAGGGGCTACCCTACTGGTGGTAGGCGGTACCGATAACAACAACGGAACCATTACTGGTAACATCGGTACCAATATGACCGTAACAGCTACCAATGGAAACTGTGAACTCTCACTCGCAGTAACCAGTCCCGTAGCCTGTGACGATCCTTGTGAAAATACAGCCATTAGTATCGGAGGTACCTCGTGTGCTACCGATGGAAGTGCTACTTACGATGTTACCTTTACCGCTACTGCGGGTGCCACGGTAACTGCCTCGGTAGGAACCGTAGGTGCAGGCGTGGTAACCGACATTCCTAGTGGAACCGAAGTCGTACTTACCGTAAGCTTCCCAGGGTGTGCAGAGAATACCGTGGTGACTGTACCGAGTGCAGATTGTCCGCTATGTGATTTACCTGTACTGACTGTGGGCGAGATCACCTGTGATGCCACTACCTATACTGTGAATTACTTCTCAGATGGAGCTACCATTACCGCTTCGGGGGGTACGGTTGATGCCACTACCAATACCATTACAGGTATTGCCTTAGGCGATGATATTACCATTACCGCAAGCAATGTCGCTGGATGTGATACCACCATCAGTGTGACAGGTCCTGATACCTGTCCGACAGATTGTGTGCAACCAGACCTAAGCCTAGGACAAGCCGTATGTGACGGAGTGGGTGCAACAACCTATACCGTAAGCTATACCGAAAATACAGGGGCTACCCTACTGGTGGTAGGCGGTACCGATAACAACAACGGAACCATTACTGGTAACATCGGTACCAATATGACCGTAACCGCTACCAATGGAAACTGTGAACTCTCACTCGCAGTAACCAGTCCCGTAGCCTGTGACGATCCTTGTGAAAATACAGCCATTAGTATCGGAGGTACCTCGTGTGCTACCGATGGAAGTGCTACTTACGATGTTACCTTTACCGCTACTGCGGGTGCCACAGTAACTGCCTCGGTAGGAACCGTAGGTGCAGGCGTGGTAACCGACATTCCTAGTGGAACCGAGGTAGTCTTAACAGTAAGCTTCCCAGGGTGTGCAGAAAATACCGTGGTGACTGTACCGAGTGCAGATTGTCCGCTATGTGATTTACCTGTACTGACTGTGGGCGAGATCACCTGTGATGCCACTACCTATACTGTGAATTACTTCTCAGATGGAGCTACCATTACCGCTTCGGGGGGTACGGTTGATGCCACTACCAATACCATTACAGGTATTGCCTTAGGCGATGATATTACCATTACCGCAAGCAATGGCGCTGGATGTGATACCACCATCAGTGTGACAGGTCCTGATACCTGTCCGACAGATTGTGTACAACCAGACCTAAGCCTAGGACAAGCCGTATGTGACGGAGTGGGTGCAACAACCTATACCGTAAGCTATACCGAAAATACAGGGGCTACCCTACTGGTGGTAGGCGGTACCGATAACAACAACGGAACCATTACTGGTAACATCGGTACCAATATGACCGTAACAGCTACCAATGGAAACTGTGAAATCTCACTCGCAGTAACCAGTCCCGTAGCCTGTGACGATCCTTGTGAAAATACAGCCATTAGTATCGGAGGTACCTCGTGTGCTACCGATGGAAGTGCTACTTACGATGTTACCTTTACCGCTACTGCGGGTGCCACAGTAACTGCCTCGGTAGGAACCGTAGGTGCAGGCGTGGTAACCGACATTCCTAGTGGAACCGAAGTCGTACTTACCGTAAGCTTCCCAGGGTGTGCAGAGAATACCGTGGTGACTGTACCGAGTGCAGATTGTCCGCTATGTGATTTACCTGTACTGACTGTGGGCGAGATCACCTGTGATGCCACTACCTATACTGTGAATTACTTCTCAGATGGAGCTACCATTACCGCTTCGGGGGGTACGGTTGATGCCACTACCAATACCATTACAGGTATTGCCTTAGGCGATGATATTACCATTACCGCAAGCAATGTCGCTGGATGTGATACCACCATCAGTGTGACAGGTCCTGATACCTGTCCGACAGATTGTGTGCAACCAGACCTAAGCCTAGGACAAGCCGTATGTGACGGAGTGGGTGCAACAACCTATACCGTAAGCTATACCGAAAATACAGGGGCTACCCTACTGGTGGTAGGCGGTACCGATAACAACAACGGAACCATTACTGGTACCATCGGTACCAATATGACCGTAACCGCTACCAATGGAAACTGTGAACTCTCACTCGCAGTAACCAGTCCCGTAGCCTGTGACGATCCTTGTGAAAATACAGCCATTAGTATCGGAGGTACCTCGTGTGCTACCGATGGAAGTGCTACTTACGATGTTACCTTTACCGCTACTGCGGGTGCCACAGTAACTGCCTCGGTAGGAACCGTAGGTGCAGGCGTGGTAACCGACATTCCTAGTGGAACCGAGGTAGTCTTAACAGTAAGCTTCCCAGGGTGTGCAGAAAATACCGTGGTGACTGTACCGAGTGCAGATTGTCCGCTATGTGATTTACCTGTACTGACTGTGGGCGAGATCACCTGTGATGCCACTACCTATACTGTGAATTACTTCTCAGATGGAGCTACCATTACCGCTTCGGGGGGTACGGTTGATGCCACTACCAATACCATTACAGGTATTGCCTTAGGCGATGATATTACCATTACCGCAAGCAATGGCGCTGGATGTGATACCACCATCAGTGTGACAGGTCCTGATACCTGTCCGACAGATTGTGTGCAACCAGACCTAAGCCTAGGACAAGCCGTATGTGACGGAGTGGGTGCAACAACCTATACCGTAAGCTATACCGAAAATACAGGGGCTACCCTACTGGTGGTAGGCGGTACCGATAACAACAACGGAACCATTACTGGTAACATCGGTACCAATATGACCGTAACAGCTACCAATGGAAACTGTGAACTCTCACTCGCAGTAACCAGTCCCGTAGCCTGTGACGATCCTTGTGAAAATACAGCCATTAGTATCGGAGGTACCTCGTGTGCTACCGATGGAAGTGCTACTTACGATGTTACCTTTACCGCTACTGCGGGTGCCACAGTAACTGCCTCGGTAGGAACCGTAGGTGCAGGCGTGGTAACCGACATTCCTAGTGGAACCGAGGTAGTCTTAACAGTAAGCTTCCCAGGGTGTGCAGAAAATACCGTGGTGACTGTACCGAGTGCAGATTGTCCGCTATGTGATTTACCTGTACTGACTGTGGGCGAGATCACCTGTGATGCCACTACCTATAGTGTGAACTACATTTCAGACGGAGCTACCATTACCGCTTCCGGGGGTACGGTTGATGCCACTACCAATACCATTACAGGTATTGCCTTAGGCGATGATATTACCATTACCGCAAGCAATGGCGCTGGATGTGATACCACCATCAGTGTGACAGGTCCTGATACCTGTCCGACAGATTGTGTGCAACCAGACCTAAGCCTAGGACAAGCCGTATGTGACGGAGTGGGTGCAACAACCTATACCGTAAGCTATACCGAAAATACAGGGGCTACCCTACTGGTGGTAGGCGGTACCGATAACAACAACGGAACCATTACTGGTAACATCGGTACCAATATGACCGTAACAGCTACCAATGGAAACTGTGAACTCTCACTCGCAGTAACCAGTCCCGTAGCCTGTGACGATCCTTGTGAAAATACAGCCATTAGTATCGGAGGTACCTCGTGTGCTACCGATGGAAGTGCTACTTACGATGTTACCTTTACCGCTACTGCGGGTGCCACAGTAACTGCCTCGGTAGGAACCGTAGGTGCAGGCGTGGTAACCGACATTCCTAGTGGAACCGAGGTAGTCTTAACAGTAAGCTTCCCAGGGTGTGCAGAGAATACCGTGGTGACTGTACCGAGTGCAGATTGTCCGCTATGTGATTTACCTGTACTGACTGTGGGCGAGATCACCTGTGATGCCACTACCTATACTGTGAATTACTTCTCAGATGGAGCTACCATTACCGCTTCGGGGGGTACGGTTGATGCCACTACCAATACCATTACAGGTATTGCCTTAGGCGATGATATTACCATTACAGCAAGCAATGGCGCTGGATGTGATACCACCATCAGTGTGACAGGTCCTGATACCTGTCCGACAGATTGTGTGCAACCAGACCTAAGCCTAGGACAAGCCGTATGTGACGGAGTGGGTGCAACAACCTATACCGTAAGCTATACCGAAAATACAGGGGCTACCCTACTGGTGGTAGGCGGTACCGATAACAACAACGGAACCATTACCGGTAACATCGGTACCAATATGACCGTAACAGCTACCAATGGAAACTGTGAACTCTCACTCGCAGTAACCAGTCCCGTAGCCTGTGACGATCCTTGTGAAAATACAGCCATTAGTATCGGAGGTACCTCGTGTGCTACCGATGGAAGTGCTACTTACGATCTTACCTTTACCGCTACTGCGGGTGCCACGGTAACTGCCTCGGTAGGAACCGTAAGTGCAGGCGTGGTAACCGACATTCCTAGTGGAACAGACGTAGTCTTAACAGTAAGCTTCCCAGGGTGTGCAGAAAATACCGTGGTGACTGTACCGAGTGCAGATTGTCCGCTATGCGATTTACCTGTACTGACTGTGGGCGAGATCACCTGTGATGCCACTACCTATACTGTGAATTACTTCTCAGATGGAGCTACCATTACCGCTTCCGGGGGTACGGTTGATGCCACTACCAATACCATTACAGGTATTCCCTTAGGCGATGATATTACCATTACCGCAAGCAATGGCGCTGGATGTGATACCACCATCAGTGTGACAGGTCCTGATACCTGTCCGACAGATTGTGTGCAACCTGACCTAAGCCTAGGACAAGCCGTATGTGACGGAGTGGGTGCAACAACCTATACCGTAAGCTATACCGAAAATACAGGGGCTACCCTACTGGTGGTAGGCGGTACCGATAACAACAACGGAACCATTACTGGTAACATCGGTACCAATATGACCGTAACAGCTACCAATGGAAACTGTGAACTCTCACTCGCAGTAACCAGTCCCGTAGCCTGTGACGATCCTTGTGAAAATACAGCCATTAGTATCGGAGGTACCTCGTGTGCTACCGATGGAAGTGCTACTTACGATCTTACCTTTACCGCTACTGCGGGTGCCACGGTAACTGCCTCGGTAGGAACCGTAGGTGCAGGCGTGGTAACCGACATTCCTAGTGGAACAGACGTAGTCTTAACAGTAAGCTTCCCAGGGTGTGCAGAAAATACCGTGGTGACTGTACCGAGTGCAGATTGTCCGCTATGTGATTTACCTGTACTGACTGTGGGCGAGATCACCTGTGATGCCACTACCTATACTGTGAATTACTTCTCAGATGGAGCTACCATTACCGCTTCGGGGGGTACGGTTGATGCCACTACCAATACCATTACAGGTATTGCCTTAGGCGATGATATTACCATTACCGCAAGCAATGGCGCTGGATGTGATACCACCATCAGTGTGACAGGTCCTGATACCTGTCCGACAGATTGTGTGCAACCAGACCTAAGCCTAGGACAAGCCGTATGTGACGGAGTGGGTGCAACAACCTATACCGTAAGCTATACCGAAAATACAGGGGCTACCCTACTGGTGGTAGGCGGTACCGATAATAACAACGGAACCATTACTGGTACCATCGGTACCAATATGACCATAACAGCTACCAATGGAAACTGTGAACTCTCACTCGCAGTAACCAGTCCCGTAGCCTGTGACGATCCTTGTGAAAATACAGCCATTAGTATCGGAGGTACCTCGTGTGCTACCGATGGAAGCGCTACTTACGATGTTACCTTTACCGCTACTGCGGGTGCCACGGTAACTGCCTCGGTAGGAACCGTAGGTGCAGGCGTGGTAACCGGCATTCCTAGTGGAACCGAAGTCGTACTTACCGTAAGCTTCCCAGGGTGTGCAGAGAATACCGTGGTGACCGTACCGAGTAAAAATTGTAAACGACCTAGCATTAGTTTATTAAAAACTGCAACGTTCAATGATGAAAATGGTGATGGCATTGCACAGTCTGGTGAAACAATTACTTATAGTTTTGAAGTTATTAATACTGGAAATGTGGCTTTGAATAACATCAGTATCAACGACGATTTATTAGGCGGAATAGTGTGTACCATACCTACCTTAAACATAGGAGAAGTTAATACCAGTTGCTCGGCAACCTACAGTATTACCCAAATTGATGTAGATACTGGAAGTGTTACCAATGCCGCTGTGGTTACGGCTACTGATTCTGATAACAATACCATTAGTGATAATTCTGATGACCCTAATAACCCTACTGATGATGACCCTGATGCTGATGGTGATCCCGATGACCCAACGGTGTCAACTTTACAACAACAGCCTGCAATAGAGGTTACTAAAACCATGGAGGTATCGGGTGTAAATGTTGGAGACCTAATTACCTATACAATTAGCGTGGAGAATACAGGAAATATGACACTTGATAATTTGAGCTTAGAAGACACCTTAACAAACGGATTTGGTGATGTAATCAGCTTAACTACCGAGCCTACATTTGTATATGCTACTCTTGGTAGTCCTGAAGGAACTTTACTACCTAAAGAAATTGCTGAGTACACCGCTACCTTTGTAATTACACAACAGGCGCTGAATTCTTCTACAGTGTCTAATACTGTGCTTGTTACTGCAGATGCCAATAACGGAGAAATAGTCGAAGACGTCAGCGACGACGGAGACGATTTTGATGGAAACACTGTCGATGACCCTACCGAAATAACATTGGGATGTCTTGAGATCTTTAATGAGTTTACTCCTAATGGAGATGGTATTGACGAAACATTTGTGATTAATTGTATCGAACAATACCCAAACAACACGCTAGAAGTATATAACAGATGGGGGAACCTCGTATTTAAAACCAAAGGATATAGAAATGATTGGAATGGGTTCGCTAATGTAAAAGCTGTTTTGAATACTGGAAGTGATTTACCTGTGGGTACGTACTACTATGTACTTGATTTAGGAGATAACTCTAAACCAAGAGTGGGATGGTTATACATACATCGATAATTGAATAATACGTGATAAAAATTATTAAAATGAGCATAAAAAAATCATCTCTATTAAACATCGTATTCTTAATGCTTTGCGCATTAACAATAAATTTTAGTTATGCACAGCAAGACCCTCAATACACTCATTATATGTATAATACATTGAGTATTAACCCTGCTTATGCCGGACAAAGAAATAATTTAAGTATTGTAGCTTTGCACCGTACACAGTGGGTGGGTATTGAAGGGTCTCCACAAACCCAATCGTTAGGTATTCATTCTCCTTTGAGAAATCAGCAGCTCGCTATTGGATTCAACGCAGTTATGGATGCTTTAGGACCCGCTAATGAATCTTTTGTGGATGCTAATTTCTCCTATTCCATACTTATAAATGAGCACAACACCGAACTCTCTTTTGGTATGAAAGCAGGATGGCATATAATAACAACCGATTGGAGCAAAGGACAGTTTCAAACTCTATCCAACCCCCTATTTCAAGAAAATGTGAATCTTAGTTCCTTTGTCATAGGAGCAGGTTTGTATTTAAGTAATGATAATTGGTACTTGGGGGTTTCTATACCTAATTTCCTAACTACAAAACATTATGATGACTTTCAAGAGTCTTTGGCTACCGAAAGACTGCATTATTTTTTAATTGGAGGATATGTATTCAACTTAAGCAGTACTGTGAAGTTTAAACCCGCTTTTTTAGTAAAAGCAACTTCTGGGTCTCCTGTAATTGCTGATGTTTCTGCTAATGCTTTATTCAATGATAAGTTTACCCTTGGATTGGCGTGGAGATGGAACGACTCTTTTGCTGGCTTGGCTGGATTCCAGATTAATAAAAATCTGTACATAGGGTATGGGTACGATTTGACTACCACTAATTTGAATAACTACAATACCGGACACACGAAGTGTTATTAAGATATGAAATCATTAAGCAAGGAAGACAAGTTTCTCCTAGATTCTTTTAAAATAAACAAGTATGAATACTCAAAAAAATAAACGGCTACTACATGTCACTCTTCTTATCATTATTTGTCTATTTCCTACATGGTTAGTGGCTCAAAGAGCAAAAATAAAGCAGGCAAATAAAGAATATAAAGATTTTGCATACGTAAGAACAAGTGAAATTTTACTTGAAGTCGTAGAAAAAGGATACAAATCGGTCGATGTACTAAAAAAATTAGGCGATTCTTTTTACTTCAATAGCGACATGGAACAAGCCGCTAAATGGTATGGAGAACTCTTTACATTAGACAAAGAAAAAATAGATACTGAATATTATTTTAGGTATGCGCAAGCCCTGAAGTCTATACAAAACTATCAAGAATCTGATCGATGGATGGAAAAATTTGCCGAACTAAACAGTAGTGATTTGAGAGCCAAAGCTTTTTTAACAAATCAAGATTATTTATCAAATATTAAAAATGCTAGCAAAGACTTTGAACTGGAAAACTTAAAAATAAACACCGAATTATCAGACTTTGGAACCTTTATTTTTGACAATAAATTGTATTTCTCTTCTTCAAAAGGAAATGGTAAAAAATACAAATGGAACGAACTACCCTATTTCAACCTATACACCGCTGAAAAAACAACAGAAGGATACCAACAGGTAAAAGAACTAGAAGGTGTTAACACAAAATATCATGAATCTAGCGTAGCCATTACTCCTGATGGGAAAACTATGTATTTTACCCGAAGTAATTATTACAAAGGAAAATACAAAGAAGATAAAAAAGGAACCAATCATTTAAAACTTTTTAGAGCCTCCTTAAATGAAAACGGAAAGTGGGGTAATATACAATCGGTTCGATTCAATAGCAACAGCTATAGTGTAGCGCATCCAACCATTAATGCCAAAGGAACCAAACTCTATTTTTCATCTGATATGGACGGAACTGTAGGACAGTCTGATGTGTTTGTAGCAGAAATAAACCCAGATGGTTCTTTAGGAGATCCCGTTAATCTCGGAAAACAAATCAATACCGAAGTCCGAGAATCTTTCCCTTTTATAAATACAAAAGGAGATTTATTTTACGCTTCCAATGGTTTTAACGGTTTAGGAGGCTTAGACGTTTATGTCGTTAGAGGATTTGAATCTAAAAGAGAAAAAAACAACCCTACTTAGTAGAAAATCTAGCCAAACCGATCAACAGTCCTATGGATGATTTTGCTTATTTTGAAGACTCAGAAAGTAAGGTGGGCTATCTAACTTCTAATCGTGAGGGAGGAAAAGGATACGACGACATTTATCAATTTTATATTCAAAAATGCAAACAAATACTTGCAGGTACTGTGTACGATGTAGATACTAAAAATCCTATTTCTCAAGCAAAAGTAACCTTGCTAACCGAAGACAATAACGTGATAAAACAAGTGGTGTCAGACTCTAAAGGTGGCTATACCTTTGATGACTTGAATTGCGAACAACAGTATTTAGTAAGGGCGTCGAAAGAAGAATATGCTACCCAAGAAAAAAGAATCAAAACAGGCTCTTCAAACAAGAAAAATATCATAGATCTTGAATTGAAACGCGATCAAATAATCCTCAATCCTTGTGATGACTTAGCCAAATTATTAGACATCCCTATCATTCATTTTGACTTTGATAAATATAACATAAGACCCGATGCGCAATTAGAACTCCAAAAAGTCTTAGCGGTTCTGAATAAATATCCTAGTATGGAAATTGATATTAGAAGTCATACCGATTGTAGAGGTTCTGATACCTATAACGAAGTCTTGTCCGAAAACAGAGCACAATCGACCAAAAAATACCTGATTGATAATGGAATCGATCCTAAAAGGCTTACCGCCAAAGGATATGGTGAATACCGACTGCTCAACAACTGCGATTGTAAAAATGAAAATGACAATTGCTCTAAAGAACAACACCAAGCGAACAGAAGAAGCGAGTTTATCGTAACCAGCTTTAAAGGAAATAAATGCGATTATAAATAAGATTATAATAAACAGATACCGCTCACGACAGTGAATTGTATACAAAAAATTCTGTAAGCAATTATGTAGCGTTGAACAAATACGCATGAACCTTTTAACTTTTTCTCAGGGAAATCCTATTTCTAAAATGATTCTAACTATTGTTGAATTGTGAAATAGGATTTCCTTTTTTTGGGTGCTTGACAAAATATTCGGTTTTACCTATTTTTGAAGATAAATAATAGCGTATTTTTATAGTCTAAAAATACTTTCACTCATAAATCATTATTCATGAAGTACCTATTTTACGCTTTTTTAGCCTTACTTTCAATGTGCAATACGCCAAAAAGTTCTGAAAATGAATCGGCAGAACCTCCTCTAAAAGAAATTACCCCTGAAAAAGTTGTAATGCCTGCGACTACTGAAAATGAATTAATCGTTGTTCTTAAAAATACCGACAACATTAACGAAGTAAAGGAACTAATTAGAAATAGTGGCTTAACATGGAATAACACTCCTTATAATACGGAAGCAACCACGATAGGAATTATTAAGGTTCCTGACGGAAAACGGGATTTTTGGAAGAACAAATTACAAGAAAGTAACGAGTTTAGATTCATAGAAAAAAACACCGAAGAGAAACTAACTGATCTTATTTCCGAAGAAAAAAATAACCTTTTAAGAATAACCAAAACTCCGTGTTTCGGTGATTGCCCAGTATACACAGTTGCCATCGATAAAGAGGGAAATGTAGTTTACAACGGTATTCAATACGTACTTGTGCAAGGAGCTCAAGAATTTAAACTCTCTAAAGAACAGCTTCAAGAGTTGAATGATAAACTTCTTAAAAAAGAGTTTTCTAGCTTTAAAAAAGTATACGATAATCCTGAGGTGCTAGATTTAGGGAGCACTTATATTGTATATGACGGCAAGCAAGTTACCGTTCGTTTATGGAAAGATATTCCAAAGGAACTTATTGACATACACGAATATGTAGACGGTATTTTGTATGACAAAAAATTCTTTGAGTAAAATGTCTAAAATTCACGTATATTTTGTTCCTGGTTTGGCTGCAAATGTCAAAATATTTGAGTATATTACTCTACCCGAAGAACAATTTGAGTTGCATTTTTTAGATTGGATCGTACCCAAGTCTATAAACGAAACTATTGAAGAATACGCGCGACGAATGTGCGAAAGAATTCAACATGAAAAACCGATACTGGTGGGAGTTTCTTTTGGTGGAATTATAGTGCAAGAAATGAGTAAGTTAATTAATTGTAAGAAAACGATTATCATTTCAAGCATTAAAAGTAACAAAGAACTTCCTAAACGCTTAAAACTAGCCCAAGTAACCAAGGTATATAAGCTTTTTCCTACAAAGATTATTGCCAATATTGAAAGTTATGAGCGTTATTTTTTTAATGATTATTTAAAAAAAAGAGCAGAGTTATACAAGATATATTTATCTATAAGAGACAAAGAGTACCTACAATGGGCTATATATAATGTACTGCATTGGCAGCAAAAAGAACCACTTGCTGATATTGTACATATACACGGAAAAAAGGACGAGGTTTTTCCTATAAAACACATACATAACAGCATTGAAGTTGAAAATGGCACACATGTAATGATTTTAAATAAGGCAAAAACTATTTCTGAAATACTAAAAAAGGAATGTTTTTTGATAAATTAGTACGAATGCACAACTTCAACAAAAAAAATATAGTAATGGACAAGTCAATACGTTTTTTATCAATCTTAATCATCGCATTTGTAGCTATTTTGTTTACAAATACCATTAGTAAATCTAACGAGCCAACCATTAAAAATGTAGCAGAAACTTATGAAGTGAAAGCAGTAAAGCTACCCGAAAACCTAAACTTGGCAGGAGAACGCGTTCCTATAGAAAAACCTGATATTAGAGAACGAATGGACCGCGAGTTGTTGGTGAATACCTATTGGCAGTCTAACGGGTTGTTACTGATAAAGCGTGCCAATAAATACTTCCCTATTTTAGAACCTCTGCTAAAAAAATATGGCTTGCCCGATGATTTTAAATTTTTAGCGTTGGCAGAAAGTGGTTTTATTGATGAAACCTCACATGCTGGAGCTGCTGGTATGTGGCATTTTATGAAACAGACAGGAAGAGAATACGGCTTAGAAATTAATGATAATGTAGATGAGCGTTATCACATAGAAAAATCTACCAAAGTAGCTGCTGAATATTTAAAAGAATCGAAAGAACGCTTTGGTTCTTGGACACTTGCAGCTGCTGCCTACAATGCTGGTAATTATGGAGTTTCTAAAAGATTAGATGCTCAAGGAGTTACGAATTACTACGACGCCTTGTTACCTGACGAAACCGAACGTTATGTTTTTAGAATATTGGCTTTAAAAGAAATTATTTCTAACCCTGAAAAATATGGTTTTGTTTTCGACAAGGAAGATTTGTATACACTACCAGAAACCTATACGGTAAAAGTAGATACTGCTATTAGTAACATTGCGTTGTTTGCTAAGAAATTCGGAACTACTTACAAAGATTTGAAACTACACAACTCGTGGTTGCGAGAAAACAAGCTAAATAATCGTAGTAGAAAATTATATGAAATTAAAATTCCTGTTCGATAATGAAAAAAGTACTTCCATTTTTATATCTGGTTATTGGTATCGTTATTTTAGTGAGTACCTTTAATACTTTGTTTCAAGAGAAAACAATTTATCGAGTCCTTTTTAGCTTTACTACAGAAAACAAATATGTTTTCGTAGGAGTTCGCTTGTTATTTGCCTCTTGGTTTATTGTAGATGGCATTAAAAAACTTCAACAAAATACTACTGAACAACAGTAATTCAATTATGAATTATAAGTTTTCAATTATGTGAATCCTACAGAACGTGATTTCGATATAAAAGGGAATCTATCTTATACCTCATTCGGAATTTGATATATCAAACTATAAAGTCGAACTGAGAGTATATAATTCATAGCTTATTATTTCGTATTTTGTTCTATTGTATCTTCGAGTAAAATGAGTTGAATGAAATGAAAATTGTACTTCGGCTAGACTCAACAGTGCTATCGAAAAGTGATAGCATGGTTCTCGATGGCGCTGCTGAATCGTACGCCTTCTACCTCTGTCGGGATTCCGAACGACAGAGAGGAATCTCATACATATAAGTAACTCCCCAAACTGAAATGCATCATCACTCATACTTCTCGCTATCTACATGACATTATGTTGCTTAACTTTTAATCATTTCAAAGCATCATTCCCACCAAAGCGAAAAAACCCCTCATTCCAAACAACAGAGAGAAATCTCAACCACTAAAGTTAACAGCATTATTAAAAGTACTTAACACACGAATTATTCACTAATTACTCTTTTTTAGCCACTATTACCTTTTATCAAGTAAAACGACCTTTAGATAAAAAGAAGCTGCCTTTGGTTTATTTCAAAGGCAAAAATAATTATCTCTAACTTATATTTAATATATCAAATCAGTTATTCTTATTGAATTTCTGAGTTGTCCTTGATGAATAATAAACAACCTAAAAAATAATCAATAGACTATTGAGATAACAATACTATAAACAACTTTCTAATCAATGCTAACAATCAACGCATTTGTAACATCCTAACTAAAGAAAAGTTCCCCCTATACTATTCTTCTCAATGAGTCTAAATAAATCAACAGACTCAAACAATGGAAAATAATTACACGTTTTCAATACGGATATTTAAAATAGCCTTTCTGTATGTACTTTTATTGAGCCTATCATTACATGCAGCAGCGTTTACAAGCAATGAACCGAGTACAAGCATCTATGTAGACGATGCCTTGCCAGAGGCAAAAATATTAACCAGTGCTCCTGACCATACAGATACTACAACCACTCACCTTTTTTCGCATGGTCGTTCAGGAGCACTTTTTATTGAAGGGCAATGGAGAAACCCCGAAGAAATTGTTCGGTGGGTTCGTAAAACACAACTCATCAAAGGCAGTAAACACCTTAACATCTACGGTTGTGAATTCGCTAAAGGCGAAAAAGGTAAAGCAGCAGTTGCCTATCTCGAAAAAGAACTGGGTATTGCTATTGCCGCTTCCACAAACATTACAGGTAAAGATGGAGATTGGTTACTTGAAACCAATGACTCCAATACCAACCTACTTCAAATCGCTTATCCATATAACCTACAACTGGATAATGTGCATTACCTAAATCCAGTTTATGGGCCTCTAACCTATAAGCAATATCTTTATCTGTCTACGCCTTCTTTAACTAATATATCCGTTGCGGTAACCGATGGCGCTGGAAATCCCATAACAGGTAGTCCTTTCACCATCTCAAATAGCAGTCCTACTTACATCGATTTTGGAGATGGCAACACGTCTTTGCCAGTTTCTGTAAGTAGTGCAGCACTTGGGAGCCCCATGACTGGGGTAGGGCTCATAGCGACCTCTACGGATTTGTTTTATGCCGAATATAGATTTGCCAATCAAACCGGACATCATGGGGCATCACTCTCTGCAAAGGGTAACTATGCTTTAGGTACAAATTTTAGGTGGGCCAGTGCGTCTAATTATGTCCTAAATAATAATACAAATAATATGCTCTCCATTTTTGCTACAGAAAATGCGGATGTTACTATAACCGGAATTGATCCTGCAACAGAGATTACAGGGGTTACGCATACGGGTACGATAACAGTTTCATTAAATGCAGGGCAGAGCGTTATTTATAATATCCAAACCGCTAACAATACTGCCGCCAACCGCGAGGGTATGATAGGTGCAAATATATCATCTACTGGAAAAATTGCAGTGGCAGTTGGGGGGTTTAACATTACATCGGTTAATGAAATCAATACGAACACAGCATCTGATATGGGAATAGACCAAATAGTCCCTGTTGATTATCTCGGGTCACGCCATGCTTTTGTAATTAGGGATGTGAATTATGATAATGTTTTTCTTATTGCTACAACAGACAATACTGAGGTTTACCTCAATGGCTCAGCTACGCCATTGGTTACCTTAAACGATGGCGATTATGTAAAAATAGATGGTAATAACAGTGTTAATAATGCTATGTACGTGGAAACTACCAACCCTATATATGCACTGCACGCCATCACGTCAGGTAACATTAATAGGCAAGGGTTGGTTTTCGTGCCTAGGTTAAACGGATTTGCTTCCAATTATATTGATAATATTCCCTTTTCCGCAACAATAGGAACTTTAAATCTTAGCGCTTCAACCTCTCGATTTCGTGTTTTGGCCTATGCTGGTGCTACTGTGGAATACACCGAAAATTCTGGAACTCCAGTTAGTTTGGTTTCTCCCATTTCTATTCCTGGAACATCTGATTGGATTTACTACAATGTTAGTCCTATTACAGTTGGAAGTCACTACGCATTTAGCAGTAATAGCCCCATACAGGTTTCCAGCCTTGGTTCAAGTGGATTTCTCGGTTTTAGTAGTTATCATGCAGGGTTTAGCAATATTCCCATAATAGAAAAAATGAGTGATATCTGTGGGGCAACCTTAAGAGTTAGCGATGGTCCTTGGTCCATCTATTCCTGGTATTTAAATGGGGTACTTATTAGTGGTGCAACCGCACAAGACTATGTGCCTACAACCGCGGGAGATTATTACGCTGTAGCAAGCGATGGCCTTGTCTCAGAACAAACTAACACCATAACCGTATTGGCATCCGACTTAAAACCCGACACCGATGGCGATGGCGTTGCAGATATCTGTGATCTCGATGACGATAACGACGGGATTTTGGATGTGGTAGAATCTCCGAATGTATCCGCCAATGGTTCTTTTGAAACACCCAACATACAAGGATATTCTGGTCCATTACCATCTTCTACAGGTAGCGATGGTGAGACCAATTGGGTCAGCGGATTTAATTCAATTTCAGGATGGAATGTAACTTCAGGAAATATTGACATCTATCAAGATTATGTTAATGCTACAGATGGTATTCAAACAATCGATTTATATGGAAATGGTGCGCACGGCATAATAGAACAAACTTTTGTAGTCGATAATGCAGGAGACCCGTATGTGTTTTCACTTGATTATTCTAGTCGGTTTGTAGGATCACAAGCTGAAGTGGTAATTGACGGAACGGTAGTAACCACGTTAAACCTAATTCCTAGTTGTGTAAATAATGGCGATGTGGCTGGACAAACTCTGTTTACATGTGATTGGCAAACATTCGAATATCAAGGTGTTGCAACAGGTACGTCGGTAACTATTGTTATAAGAAGCACGGTGACTGGTGGTGGCGGTACAGGAATTTTTGTAGACAATATTCTTTTTGACTTACTCGAAGATAGTGACAACGATGGCATCCCAAATTCCTTAGATCTCGACTCCGACAACGACGGAATTCCAGACAATATCGAGGCACAAACCACAGGTAATTATATAGCACCATCAGGAGCAGGTGGTACAGCACAATTTATAGATTCCAACAACGACGGCTTGGATGATAATTTCGATGCTGGTGTGATTGGAGGCGGAGCCCCTAATGGTATTGGCTTTACCCCTGTGAATACCGATACATTGGGAGACGAACCCGACTATTTAGATACCGATAGTGACGAAGACGGTATTCTAGATATAAACGAAAGCTTTGTCACACTGCCTTCTGGTACAGAAGGTACAAACGGATTGTATGATAACTCCGAAACTGCCGATAATTATAGCGATGTAAACGGTAATGCCTATGGCGGTGGTACATTTCTAATTCTCGACAGCGACAACGATACC